>JBKBWB010000320.1:0-2606 GCA_046289215.1 Asticcacaulis sp.
ACAGGCGGTCTACGACACGAACAAACCCGGGTCCGCAGCCGATTCTGGTACATGCCCGTGACTCAGGCCGGGGAGCAGATCGGCCAATGGCAAGTCAGTCACAGCCGCTTTTCTGTGGTTTTGCCCTCAGTGTTTCTGACGTGGCGTCCGGATGAGGCAGCGGTGGTTCGGGCGAGCCTGTGGCGCTCCTATAGCCGTCCGGCCATGAACCAGCTCGGGGGCGGTTCGTGGCTAGAGGTGGATGAACCCGGCTCAGTGACGCTGACACAAGGCAATCCAGATCTGAAACCGATCTTGGCGACCAATCTTGATTTGCAATACCAGCGCCTGACATCTCGGGGGGGATGGGCGATTTCCGCCTGGCACAAGGCGATGGAACATTACATGTTTGAGAATGGCGGGTCCTATGCCGGTGCGGTCGCGCGCCCCTTGGGGGGAACGAAAATCATTATGCCGCAAAATGGGGGCAAGGCGCGCATCAGCGGTCTGCAAGCCGAAGGACATTGGCGAATATCACCCGTTTTTGATCCCCAGTCGCGTTTTGAGGTGTCCGCCAGTGTGACGCGTCAGTGGAGCCGCGCAGATCTCGGTTCTGCGGACTATGGGCGCCGAACCGTTATGCAGTCCGCGCCGGATTGGCTCGCCAGTGCGTCTCTCAGCTACGAGCGTGGACCCGTGCGATTGATGCTGCAATCGCGCTACACAGGCGCGTTTCTATCGGATTATGACACCCTGGGCGCGCCCGGAGACTGGGACAACCAGTGGATCCGCCCCGTCCTGAACACGGACCTGTCCGGGCATTTACGGATGTCGCCTTCCGCTCGCATCGAATTCGGAGTCAGTAATTTGGCCAATGCCTTGAGCTATGAGGCTCATGTCGGACGCCATAGCCGGGTGATCTCCAGTCGAGTGCACACGGGCCGCCA
Organism: Asticcacaulis sp.; assembly: GCA_046289215.1. Lineage (GTDB taxonomy): Bacteria > Pseudomonadota > Alphaproteobacteria > Caulobacterales > Caulobacteraceae > Asticcacaulis. Next base: position 927 of record JBKBWB010000320.1, read on the forward strand.
GATCCGCCTGGGCTTGCGGGCCCAGCTTTAATCGCCTCGGATCAAGACCTGTCATCAGATCAAAAAAAGGGTCGGAGTGAAGGCACTCCGACCCGTAAGTTGAGGGCGTCATCCGAAGACGACGCCCGTGGGGGGGATAGAAGGATCAGAACGTCACAGACGTGTTGACCATGAAGGTGCGGCCGGTTTCCACATAGCCGCCCTTACGGTCGTGCGAGAGCAGGGTTTCGCTCTTGCCTTGGGTCGCCCAGTAGGACTGATCATTGAGGATGTTCTCGACCGCGGCGCCGATCTGCCAGCCGTTCGACAGCTGATAGTTGGCGTTGAAGTTCAGGCGACGCATGGGCTGGACCCAGGTGTCGTCGTTGTTCGAGCGCACGTCCTTGTAGATCAGACCCACGCGGCTGTAGGCCAGTTCAGCCCGTAGGCCGTACTTGTTGTAGAACAGCGAGGCGTTGACGATGCTGTCCGGCGCATTGACCAGGCGACGGGTCAGGTTGTTGCCGATACCGCTGACGCGGATTTCTGCTTCGGTCTTTTGCAACGTGAGGTTCCCGCTGACCCCGAAACCGTTCCACAGGCCCGGAAGCTCGGTGAAGCGTTGGCGCACACCCAGTTCCAGACCCAGCACCGAGCCGTTCTTGGCGTTGTCGAGTTTGGTGATTTCGGCGCCAGCGGAGTCCTTGATCTTATCGCCGGTCCAGACGTTGTAATCGGTGCCGGTGTTGGTCGAACCCGACACGAACATCACGTTCTTCAGGTCCTTGTAGTAGACCGAGGCCATCAGGTACTGACCGTTGTCGCCGTACTTTTCGACGCTGAAGTCATAGTTGATGCCGATAACCGGTTCGAGGTCCGGGTTGGCAATGTTGATGGCGATGATCTTGCCGTCGGCATCCTTGGAGATGCTGGTGGCCCCGATCATCTGGTCGAACGCCGGACGGGTATAGGCGCGACGGATCGCCCCGCGCACGACGATCTCTTCATTCGGACGCCAGGTCGCCACAACGCTCGGCAGGAAGATGCCAAAGCCGCGATCTGACGTGGTGCGAACGCGGGTCGAGGTGGTCTTGCCATCCTTGCCCTTGACCTCTTCCGGACGCCAGTAGGTGCCCTTGAAGTTGTTGTCTTCGTAACGCAGGCCCGGGACCACCGTCAGGGTGTCGCCAAAGGTCAGGGTCGACTGGATATAGGCCGACGCGCGGGTTTCTTCACCCTCAAGCAGGTTGCGCTTCAGGACGTCGTCCGACCACGGAATGGAAGCGGCATATTTGTACGACTGAGCCTTGAGGAATTCCGGATCAACCAGACGCATCGGAACTTGTAGGCCCCGACCCATAAAGCTGCTCAGGGTCTGGCCCGGCAGATCGAACAGGTAGTCACCTTGGGCGGCCCAACGGTTGCTGCCGTTACCCAGCAGGGCTTCGTTCGTGGTCCAGTTGCCGTTGGCGTCCTTCTTGTAGAAGTAGAAGCGATTTTCGTCGCCGGTGCCAATGTCGTTGGACTCGCGATCGGCCGTTTCGTACTTGAAGCCGCCCTTGACCGATTTCACGATCGGGTGGTTCACATCCCAGGTCAGGTTGGACTTGAAGTCGAGCTTGGTCTCTTCGGCATATTCGTAGCCAAAGGTCGTGTACCATTGGCGGGTGATATCGGTCCGGCCAATGTAACGCAGGCCTT
>JBKBWB010000321.1:0-2595 GCA_046289215.1 Asticcacaulis sp.
TGGGCGGGCTGGCGGCGTTCCGTCCGGCTTCTGGCACTGGGATGGGCACACCCGTCGGCACACCGCTCTGGCGCGCGGCCCTGCCCCTGTGGGTGCGGCTGACCGGCTCGGGCACCCTGGCCTTTGGCGCCTTGTGCCTCGTGGTGCTGATCGGTCTGGGCTATCAGGAACACGGCCTTGAGACGGGCCCCCTGACCCTGTCGCTGGCCGGGATCACCGTTATGGCCACGGTTGCGGGTGTCGGCCTGGCCATTCTGGCCCTGATGCGCAATGCCTTGCCGCTGGCGTTTACCGCAGCGCTGATCACCGGCTTTCTGGCGCACAGCGGCCTTGTGTTGTTTGCCGCCCAACTGTCGCCTTTGTGGGTCTCCAATCGCCTTGAGCAGACCCTGATCCGGACCGGTCTTGAGCCGCGTCTGGGGCGTATCCCCGGTCCCGTGGCGATCCTGGGCTATGCGGAACCGAGCTTCGTGTTCCAGAGCGGGACCCGTACGGCCCTCCTCGGGGATGCTGTGAGCGCCGTTGAAGCCCTCGATGAAGGCCGTCCCGTCTATGTCGAGTCCCGCTTTGATGCCGACTTTGCCAAGGCTTTGGCGGCTGCCAAGGTCACAGCTCAACCCGTGACGACGGTCGAGGGCTATAACTATTCGAATGGCGATCCGGTCCGCTTCACCCTCTATCACCTGCGCGACCGGGTGCCCCCTGAAACCGAACCCGCCGCCGAAGGGTTAGACACTGGCGTGACCGCCCGCTGATCCCTATACTCTGGCTATCATGAGCGCACCGCGAGCTATTACCCTCGTCGAAGTCGGCCCCCGGGACGGCCTTCAGAACGAGGCCACCGTCCTCAGCCCCGAGCTTCGGGCCGAGTTCACCCAACGCCTTGAATCCGCCGGAGCCCGCCGCATCGAAGCGGCCAGCTTCGTGCACCCCAAACTCGTCCCGCAAATGGCCGGGGCCGAGGCGGTACTGGCGGCCCTGCCCGCCAGGCCTGGCACCTCGCGCATCGGCCTTGTCCTGAACGTCAAGGGCTATGAGCGGGCGATCACCACCGCCTGTGATGAAATCAATATTTCCGTGGCCGCCACCGATGGCTTTGGCCTCAAGAATCAGGGGTTGGCGGTTCGGGATCAAATGGCCATGGTCGCGGAGATCGTCAGCCGACAGTCCAACACCGCCCCCGGCGGGGTTGCCCCGTCCCTGTCCGTGACGATGTCCGTGGTCTGGGGCTGTCCGTTTGATGGCGAGGTGGATCCGCAGCACGTCCGGGCTCTGGTTGCGGAACTGGCGGGACTGGGCGTGGCGGAAATTGCCTTGGCCGATACCATCGGGGTCGCCGATCCCTGGGCCGTGCGCCGTCTGATCGACACCATCCGGCCCGAATTGGGTGCAGCGCGTTTGCGGCTGCACTTCCATGACACGCGCAATACCGGGGTCGCCAACAGCTTTGCCGCCATCGAGGCCGGGGCCGATGTGCTCGACGCCTCGTGCGGTGGGATCGGCGGATGTCCGTTTGCGCCCGGCGCGACCGGCAATGTCGCCACCGAGGACCTTGTCTATATGCTTGAGCGCGCCGGGTTCGATACCGGCTATGACCTGTCGGCCCTGATCGCGACGTCGCACTGGATTGGCGAACACCTTGGCCGCCCGGTGCCATCTCGCGTGGCCCGGTCCGGCGGCTTCCCGACCCCCAGAGGGCGCAACTAAGCCATGCTGGCTCTCACGATTACGATTGTCGTTCTGCTGATCCTCCTCAACGGCCTGTTTGCCATGTCCGAACTGGCCGTGGTCTCCTCCAAGCAAGCCCGGCTGAAGACCCGGGCGGATCAGGGCGACAAGGGCGCGGCGGCGGCCCTGAAACTCTCCGAAGACCCGACCCGGTTCCTGTCCGCGGTCCAGGTTGGCATCACCCTGATTGGTATTCTGGCCGGGGCCTATGGTCAGGCCACCATCGCCGCTGAGCTCGACGCGATTATTGAAACCTTGCCCGGCATGGCCCCCTATTCCGAGGTCACCGCCACCGCGATTGTGGTCATGATCCTGACCTATCTGTCGCTGATTCTGGGTGAGCTGGTGCCCAAGCGGCTGGCGCTGATCATGCCGGAAACACTGGCGTCTGTGATGGCCCGTCCGCTGAATCTGATGGCGCTGATCATGTCCCCGTTTGTCAGCCTGCTGACCGCCTCGACGGCTGGGGTGCTGCACCTTCTTGGGATCAAGGACAATAAGGGCGACAGCATCACCCATGAAGAAGTCGAGACCATGCTGGCCGAGGGCGCGGGGGCCGGGGTGATCGAACCCGAAGAAAAGCAGATGATGCAGGAGGTCATGCGCCTCGGGGATCGGGCGATCCGGGTGGCCATGACCCCGCGCCGGGACGTTTATTGGGTCTCGCTTGAGGACGACGCCCAGACCCTGCGCGATGATATCCGCAACTGCCCCTATTCCCGGCTGGTCGTGGCGAATGGCGCCAGTATCGACGAGGCCGTGGGGATCGTGCACAAGCGCGATGTGGCCGATGCTCTGCTGGAGACTGGCCACTTTGATCTTAAGGCCCTGATGAAAGCGCCGCTGATCATCCCCGAAAGCATTACC
>JBKBWB010000005.1:0-20742 GCA_046289215.1 Asticcacaulis sp.
TGGCACCTTATCGGTTCGGGAAATCGTCCAAGCGACCTTGAAACGCCGTCATGAGGCCGAAACCTCAAACCGCCCCGGACCGGAGGCCCGCAATCTGTCGGCCTTTGCCTCACGGCTGGCTTGGCGCTGTCACTTTGTCCAGAAGTTGGAACAGGCGCCCACGATTGAAACCCACTGCATGCACCCCGCCTTTGAGGGCATGCGCCCGCTTTGCGATCCCGAGGCGCGGCTGGAGGCCTGGATCCGTGGCCAGACCGGCTATCCTCTGATTGACGCCTGCATGAGAAGCCTTGCGGAAAACGGCTGGCTGACGTTTCGGATGCGGGCGATGGTGGTGTCGTTTGCCAGTTATCACCTTTGGCTCGACTGGCGCGTGACCGCCCCGCCGCTAGCACGCCTGTTCACCGACTATGAGCCCGGGATCCATTATGCCCAGATGCAGATGCAGTCGGGCGTAACGGGCATCAACACCCTGCGGATCTATAATCCGGTCAAGCAATCGCGCGATAACGACCCGGACGGGCGATTTATCCGCCGGTTTGTTCCAGAGCTGGCAGCGGTGCCCGATGCCTTTATCCACACGCCTTGGCTTTGGCCCGATTCGCCTCGGCCTTATCCCCGTCCGATCGTGGACCATGACACCGCGGTTAAAGCTGCACGTGCCGCGATCAGCGCCTGCCGAAACACGCCCGATTTCCGTGATCAGGCGGGACGCGTTCATGAGCAACTCGGCAGTCGTAAACGCGCCCCCGCCCGGCGAAAACCGCCACAAAAGACCAACTTACCTCTAGCGCTGGGGGACCAACTCACTCTGGATTTTTAAAGCCAACAAAGGGTACGCAGGCCTTGGCTGGCCAATAGTTCGGGAGGCCACATACCAAGCTGCCGTATGATTGACCGGCCCGTGTCCGCATATAATGATTTTGCCTTGTGGCTCGGAATACAGAAAGGCTAAACGCTACCCATCCACTCTCAGGTTTACGGGAGATATCGGCAGGGTAACAGGAGTTCAAGCATGGCCACCTACATCGTGACAGGTTCAGCAGGATTTATCGGCTCACACGTCGCGCTGATCCTGCTGGAGCGCGGGGACGAGGTGGTCGGGATTGATAACCTGAACAGTTACTATGACACGACGCTGAAGGCGGCGCGGCTGGCCCGGCTTGAGGGGCGCCCGGGGTTCCGGTTCGAAAAGGCGGATCTGGCTGACAAGGCGACGATTGCCCGCATTTTCGAGGAAACCCGCCCGGATGGCGTGGTCAATCTGGCGGCGCAGGCTGGAGTCCGATACAGCCTCGAACAACCCAGCGCCTATGTTGACTCCAATGTCGTGGGCTTCTTGTCCATCCTTGAGGGGTGCCGTGCCACCCAGCCCAGGCATCTGGTATTTGCTTCCACCAGTTCGGTTTATGGCGCCAATACCCGTCTGCCCTTCTCGGTCGAACAGGCGGCGGTCCATCCGCTGACCCTCTATGCCGCGACCAAGATGGCCAATGAGATGATGGCCCACAGCTATGCCCATCTGTTCAAGATCCCCTGCACGGGCCTGCGCTTCTTTACCGTCTATGGCCCCTGGGGCCGGCCGGACATGGCGCCGATCAAGTTTGCCAAGGCCATTGTCGATGGCCAGCCGATCGATGTTTACGGCGAAGGCAAGATGCAGCGGGACTTTACCTTCATCGACGATATTGCCCGGGGGGTTGTCCAGGCCCTGGACCAGCCCGCAACCATCGACCTGAATTGGGATGGGCAGAACCCGAATCCGTCGACCAGCGGCGTGGCCCCCTATCGGATTTTGAATATCGGCAACAGCCAGCGCGTCGAGTTGATGCACTTCATTCGCACGCTTGAGCATTGCCTCGGCCGCGAAGCCCGACTGAACATGATGCCCATGCAGCAAGGCGACGCCCAGAGCACCGAAGCGGATATCGCCCCCACAATGGCGACCCTCGGTTATGAGCCGACCACCTCGGTCGAGGTCGGGGTGCAGAAGTTCGTCGACTGGTACCTGCACTATCGCGGCCTAAATCGCTGACGCTGTTACGCGAGGATATCCGTCCGGAGCAAGCGGGCGATATGCCGGAGGGCTGGACCGTGCCCCCCCCTATGCCGGAGACCCCGCCCCCGACCCTGCCCGGATAGAGGCGAGCGCCTTTGGGGTGATAGAGTTGGGGCGTGGAGAGAAATGACTGATTAGAGCTGAGCCATTTACAAACATCAGTTTAGTACACTGTCGCTACAATTCAATAATAAAAGTATTGGGTTTAGCCCCAACTGAATTCTTCTTCCGCCGAGATTTTATCATAGTTCAATATATCCTTCATTGTAATTATATTGCAGGCTTAGCTTCAATTATAAAATTATTACTTATGCTCAACGCATCATTAGAACAAACAACCGAAAATCGTGACTCTTCTTTTCTTGCAAATATCAATTGAACATGATTTCCACCACAAAAACCAGGCAGTAAAAGCTCGCAGCGTAATACATAAAAACCTAAAGGCAAATTTAAAGATACGGAATCTGCAATACTTGCGACTTCAATATTACCACTATCGGTCAAAACGAAAGGAACCTCAACTGAACGAATTGCCTGCGGATGAATTTTATCAAAACAATCAACCACATAAACGCTCACATGATGAATTCCATTTTCGCATATAGTGCGAAACGAAACACTTCCGGGCCGCCAAGTAAAACCCTGATCTACTTGCCAATCAGTCCATTCATTAAACGGGTCAGAAAGTTCGCTTTTAAATACTGATATTTGAGAATACGAAACATCGATCTCTAAAGTTATCGCCATCTTAATCCTCAACTTTAATTCTCACTCGAGAAAAGTCGGATAAACCTCTACACTGGTTTCCAATACAGGCCCCTGCCGACATATTAGCACGAGGGCTGCTAGGCCTAACGCTCGCGCCGGCGCTCCGCGCCCGACCATGCCCGGCCAAAGGCGAGCGCCTTTGGCGCAATGAGGGGGGAATGATATCAGATTAGTGCACCACCACTGCAATTCTTAAATATTTACTTGTCATTTAAATATACCTTCAAATAATCAGACCATAAATCCTCCCCCTCCATATTAAATAACATAAAATGGTCCCATCTGGAAAATTCAACACTTCGCGTATTTACAACAAAGCTATAGCTCTCAATGGCAGTTTTTTTACATTCACCCAAGGCCTGATGGTACGACCAAATGGATAACTTTAACCACTCATCCGCATCATCTACGCTTGACTCCAAGCGCCAATAGATTTCATTGAACAAATCACCGAATTCAGGGAGCCCATATTCTGATAATTCTTCAGTCCTCACCTCTTCAGGCCACAGTGCTTTTGTTTTTTCAAATAGAGTTATCTTATCAAATTTCATTTACAGATAACCTTTGTATAATTACACACCCAAAACTATCACTACCAGAAATGATAAAATCTCAATTTTCGTTGGTTGCTTTCCTGACTTTATCCCCGCCGCCCAGCAAAAACTCTTTGAGTAATTTTTATAACTTTTTGGACAAATTCCACACGCCTTTATGGTCTACATGTCCTTGATGTCTCCTTATGGGCCAAAGCTTTTGGGAGAGTATCAGGTATACTAACCTTTTCACCAACCTACGTAAACGCCTTAAGCGACTGGTCACCCCCCCCCAAAAAAAAAAGGAGCCGGTGGCGACGGCTCCTGACCGGTACGAACCGGCTTAGTCAAAAGTATATCGACAGAAACGCAGAGCTTACTTCTGCGGCATCATCGACGAGTGCAGGTGATCGATCTTCCAGGCCCCGTCTTCGTAGCGATAGATGAAGCTGTAACGCGCTTTCACATCGGTCTTGGCCCCGGTATTGGGGTCGGTCAGGGTCACCGTCCAGGTGCCGACGCGGCTGGCGGTCTTGCAGTCCACTTCGGTGGTCGAGGTATTGATCACACCAACCGGGCTGCCCTTGAGGAAGCCGACAAAATAGTCGTTGACGGTGGCCGGAGTTGTGCGCGGGTCATTCGCGACGGTCGCCAACAGCACCGGCTCCTTGGTGAACAACGCCGTCACCTTGGCCGGATCCTTTGTCGCCCACGCCGCGTTGAACTGAGCAAACAGGCTTTCAACCTGAGCAACGCTTGCCTTGGGGCACTTTGCCTTAGATTTAGCCAGGGTCGGGCCAGCAAGCGCCAGCGAAGCCATGACAAGTGCGCCAATAGCCGTAGTTTCACATAGATTAGTTTTCACGACACCCTCATCCTTTACAAACACGAGGATCTTATATCTAGGATGCAAGGAGTACATTTCAAGAAATATACGAGATAATTTATCCTCTAAATTCACCTATACAGTATAATTTTTCCCTAATATTAATTTTTTAAATATAAAAAATTCATGACGCTCATGGAGTGAGCCTGTGGCGCACTTGCACCTTTTTATACAGAGCGTTGCCAGAGCGCGCGCATAAGCGTCGGAAAGGATTGCATCTATCGCGTGAACCGTTAACGATATCCAACACAGCGCCGGGTTCATACGTATGAGCCGCTGGGGGTAACGGGGGAGTACTGTCTATGCTGAATGAGCCTATGGTCCAGGTTCGGACCCAAATCGCGCCTGCGGCCAATGATCAACGCCGACTGGCACGGCTCGCCCTCACCCTTTGCCTGTGTGTAAGCCCCTTGCCTTTGATGGCGCAGACGTCGCAGGCGAACACCAATGAGCCCCGAACGGCTGAATCCAAGTCCAAGGCCCAGCCGCAAAGCCCGACCGGCAAGAGTGCACCCGAAAAGGACGATCCTTATGCACCGACCCTGCGCACGGTTGAAGCGCTTGGCATATCTGTAAAGAACGCCGCAAATCGAGTCGTACAGCAAGCATCAAAGGCCGTCAGCGAGCATCTTGCGAACGCCCCTCTGCCTGCCGGACAACGCGCCACGCCCCAGCCCGCCAAGATTGCGTCCACGCCGGGTCCGATCGTGAAACCCGCGCTGGCTTCGCCCCCCCTGCCGACAAGCCAATCGGCTTCGGTCCGCCCAGCGAAAACACTCCGCACCCCGACACAGGTCATCGAACCAGCCCGACTGCCTGATGCCCCCATTCCGTATACGGCCTTGTCACCCGTAACTGCGTCGCAGACGGGTCTGGCGGCCCCGAATGGAGCAGCGGATAACCTTTCCGGAACCGTCCTGGCCAGTGGCCTTATCACTGCACAAGGCGCCCTATCCGCCGTGACGGCTGAAAATGCCCGGTCGGTTGGATCATTGCGTGTAACCTATGGACCGATACCGGCCTGGACCACCCCGCCGCCGCCGCCCAATACACGCACCCCCCCGACCGGCGCTCCGATCCATATCATTCACAGCGATACCCAGACCCGTATCGAAGCCGATCAGGTGAGCACATTCACACGTTTCCGGGCTCGGGTTTTGAACCGCCAGGGCATGATGCTCGGTGACCTGAACCTGACCTGGGAGCCGTCTGCCAATACGGTCCAAGTCCACAACGTGACGATCTTCCGCAATGGCCAAGCCATTGAGATGCTGCCGGGCCTGAGCTTTTCCGACGGTCAGAGGATGGAAGGCAGCGGGGATGTTCCCGGGGACTTCCTCGTTCGCTCAAAGGCCTATGTTCCGGGGCTCGAAGTGGGCGACGAGCTGGAACTCTCCATGACGATCTCTCACCGGGAACCCAATGTCCGCCATACCAGCAACGGCATCCTCACAGGCCGGGAATCCCTCTTGCCACATGATAGTCGTCTACGACTGACCTGGCCGATTTCGCTGCCTGTAAACTGGTCGGTTTCACGCGACTTGACTGTGACAGCCCCCACCCAGCGCGGTTCAGATTATGATCTGACCCTTACGGTACCCAGCACCCCCAAACCCAAACTGGAATCCGCCCCACCGCGGTTCAACGTCACAAACCAAGTCGCCTACAGTGCTTACAAAGACTGGGCTGAGCTGTCTGCCGCCTTCTATCCCCATTTCGCCGCAGCCTTGACTCTCGACAAGTCTTCGCCCGTGCGCGCAGAAGCGGACCGTATACGGGCCTTGTCGAATGACCCTTTGATCCAGGCATCCGAGGCCTTGGCTCTGGTTCAGGATAAGATCCGTTACGTGAATATCGCGCTCAATGGCGGTAACATCATTCCGCCCCGCGCGGAGAGCGTGCTGGCCCGCCGTTACGGCGACTGCAAAGGCAAGTCAGTGCTTCTCGCTGCCTTGCTTAAGGAATTGGGCATCAAGGCTGAACTGGTGCTGGTCTCGACCGAAAGCGGCGATAGTCTTGCCACGAGCCTGCCTTTGGTCGCTGCGTTCAACCACGTGATTGTTCGGGCAGAAATCGCAGGTCAAAGCTTTTGGCTCGACGGAACGCGAGAGGGGGATCGTCATATTCTGACGCTTGAACCCAATCGCTTCCGCCACGGATTGCCACTTCGCCCCACCGGCGCAACCCTGCTGGCTATAGACGCCCAAGGTAACGGACGGCCGGACTTCAGCTATGATATTGTCGTCGATGCCTCTGGCGGAGCCCGCGGGGCAAAGACCTTTCACGTATTGGACATCCGCAATAACTACGCTCGCCTTGTGACCTATGCCTTGGCGACGGCGACAGACGAGCAAAAGAAAGAGCTTGCGAAGCAGCTCTTCTCTATGGCTGGCAACTGGATTTCGAACCGCTCGATCAGTTGGGCTTATAATGAACCGAACAACCGACTGACACTGAGCATGACGGGACAAGGCGACATACCGGTTGCAGTCCCATCCAAGGGCAATTACCGCATGGTCTTGGATGGCATTGCGCTTAGCGCGCCGCCACAAGTGAGGCATTCGGGACCCGCGGATGCATCGATCCCCATCCTTCAGGACTTCCCGGAGTTAAACCGAGCGACCTTTCAGATCCGCCTTCCAGAGGCCCCGACAACAGGGGCGTGGACAGCCGATTTTGCGGATATTGATGCCGTCGTGGATCAGACCCGTTACACGCGTCTGGTCATGATGAACGCAAAAACGCGGACCCTCACCACCCGGGTCAGCGCTCAAAATCTCACCCCGGAAATCACGAGAACTGACATCCTCGAAAGCGCACCTGCTCGCCAGGCCTTCGATGAAGGTGATGCAGGGGTTTTCAGCAGCATCAACCTAAATTTCAATACGATCTTGGCTGAAATGCTGCAAAGTGGTGAGCAAGCAGGTATACCAAAGGTTAATTTGCTGCACCTGGTTTATGCCGAGGCCAATCAAGCTGGCCACACAGCCATGCGTGAGCTTGTCAGGGCTCAATTGAACAAAGAGTTCCCGAATAGCGAACAAGCCACACTGGTCAACATCCAAGAATTGGTCACGCAAAACCGTCAGGAAGACGCCCTAAGTCTGGCGCACACAGCCCTTCAGAAGGACAGCCCAGAAAGCGTGATTGCGGCCAAGATTCAGCTTGAGCTGGAGCTGGACCGTTTATCGGACGCACACGCTACAGCCAAAACCGGTTTAGCCAAGTATCCGCAATCTTCGGAAATGATGAGCTACATGAGTCTCACTAGTCGCCTGATGGGTGACTACACTTCAGCGCTCACATTTATCGATCGTGCAATCGCAAAAGAACCAGATGCTTTACACTTCAAGATGTCACGCACGGACATCTTGTTTAACCTTGGGCGGATGGCTGAGGCTGGCGTTCTGTCAAGCCAGAATGTCAAGTCAGCGCCTGATGAAGCATTCAGCTTGGTTGGACGCGCGGATTACTTCCTTGCAAATGGAAAGGCTGATCTTGCCTATGAAGACTTACGTGAAGCGCAGCGGCTGGCACCAGAGAATGCCTTTGTCCAGATGCGATTCATCTCGAGCTTGATCCTGAAGGGTGAACGAAACGAAGCACAGGCCTATGCGGAACTCATGGCAAAGCATGATCCGCAAGAGTATGCCCTGTCCAATCTCTGCGCGACATTGTTGATGCTCAATACATCACCTGAGGCCGCCAGACCGACCTGTGTCAAAGCCGACACGGCCAGAGCCGTGAAAAATCTCCCGTCTGCCAATACAGCCTACGTGGCGATGCTTGATGGAAAAACAGACGAAGCGGCCCAGATGTTTGACCAGATCCTGAGCGTTTGGCCCACAGATGTTCAGGCTCTTTATGGTCGCAGCTTGATCCGCGCCAAGCTCGGTGATGGCGCTGGAGCAGAAGCGGACCGTCAATCAGCTATGCGTACAGACCCGGCCATATTCCGGCTGTTCAGCACAATGTGGCCGAAACTCTGAGAGGTGATGAGCCGAGGTCGGGAAAGCCCTACCCGCCTTCGGCCACGCTTCGGAGCGCCTTGCCATAATCAGAGCGTGACAAGGTTTCTGCGCGAGACATCAAGTCAGCCTGGTTGATAAAGCCCATGCGATAAGCAACCTCGTCTGGGGAGCCGACCAGCAAGCCCTGTCTGAGAGTTAGAGTCCGGACGAAGTTGCCGGCATCCAACAGGCTGCCGTAAGTCCCCGTATCCAGCCAAGCAAAACCGCGCCCCATGGGCTCGACTCCCAGCGCCCCTTCATCAAGATAGCTCTGGAGCAGGCACGTGATTTCAAGTTCCCCACGCGCAGACGGTTTCAGCCCTCGGGCCCGCGCAGGCGCGGATTCATCAACAAAATAAAGTCCGGTAACAGCTTGATTGGACGGCGGATTTGCGGGCTTTTCGACTATTTGGTTGATCTGTCCGGCTGTGTCATAGCCAAGCACTCCATATCGTTCCGGATCTGAAACCCGATAACTGAATACGGTGGCCGCAGACTGGCTTTGGTTCGCCCTCGCCATGATTTCCGGAAGGCCATGTCCAAAAAAGATATTGTCACCAAGGATCAGGGCTGAGGGCGCACCATCCAGGAACTCTTCAGACAAAATAAAGGCTTGTGCCAAGCCATCGGGTGAGGGCTGTAGGATATACTCCAGCTGGATCCCCCACTGAGAACCATCACCAAGAAGACGTTGGAATTGGCGCTGATCGTCTGGCGTGGTGATCAGTGCGACTTCACGAATGCCCGCCAACATCAGCGTGGTCAGAGGATAATAGACCATCGGCTTGTCATAGACGGGTAGGAGTTGCTTAGACGTGCCGAGTGTAATGGGCCATAAACGGGATCCTGACCCGCCCGCCAGCAATATGCCCTTTCTTCCCTTCATGTCTCCATCTCCCGCGGGGAAATGGCCCCCAAGCCTAGTCGTTTCCCGACCCCATCTCGCGCGAGCAAGGGATCCCACCAATCTCGATTGTTCAGAAACCAGTCCACGGTTTTTTCAAGGCCTTGGTCCAGTGTAACGGATGGACGCCAGTCAAGCTGGGTACGTATCTTGGATGGGTCAATCGCGTATCGCTTATCATGTCCCGGACGATCGGCAACGAACGTGATCAGTCGATTATGAGGTGCACCCTCAGGGCACTTGCGGTCCATAATGCTGCAAATCCGTTTAACCAAATTCAAATTACTGACGGCACTTTCTCCGCCAATACAGTAAGTTTGCCCTGAAACACCCTTTCTCAGCACGCATAACAATGCCTCAGCATGATCTTCAACGAATAGCCAGTCACGAATATTCGCCCCATCGCCATAGATAGGGATTGGCTGGCCTGCGAGAGCTTTAAGGATCACTACGGGGATAAGCTTTTCTGGGAAATGGTAGGGCCCATAGTTATTTGAGCAATTGGTGATCAGAATTGGCAAACCATAGGTTTCGTGCCATGCTCGAACAAGATGGTCGCTCGCAGCTTTCGACGCGGAATAGGGACTGCGCGGATCATAGGGCGAGGCCTCTGTAAACACGTCATCCGCTTCAAGACTACCAAAGACCTCGTCAGTAGAGACGTGATGAAAGTGAAAACCCTCAGGGCATCCCCTAGACATCCAATAGCCACGGGCCGCTTCCAGCAAAGTGAAGGTTCCGGTGATATTGGTGCGGATAAAGTCGGCAGGGCCATCAATCGAGCGATCCACATGGCTTTCGGCCGCTAGATGCAAGACCGCATCGGGCTGAAAATTGGACAGCGTCGCATCCAGCAAAGGGCGGTCACAGATATCGCCTTTGATGAACTCATATAGAGGTGATCCAGCCACCGAAGTCAGATTGTCCAGACACGCCGCATAGGTCAGGGCATCGTAGTTCAGCACATGGTGTCCATCCGCCACGGCCCGACGCACCACCGCTGACCCGATGAATCCAGCGCCGCCAGTCACAATTAGCTTCATCAGTGCGTCCCGCCATAAGTAAACGGGGAAACAAAGTCTCGAAAGGATATCGCACTTGCATCTTTATCAGAGATGGAAGGCAGGCCTGTAACGCCCCAATCGATACCTAACGAGTCCCAGTGTACTGCTCCATCCGATAGTGGATTATAGTAGTCTGTGACCTTATACTGAATTTCGACATCTGGGGTCCGGGTTACAAAACCGTGCAGAAATCCCTCGGGCACAAAGAGTTGTACACCACTCTCTGAATCCAAAGTTACGCCGGCCCATTGTCCATATGTGGGCGAACCGCGCCGAACATCCACAACGACATCCCAGATGACCCCGCGAGAACAACGCACAAGTTTGGCCTGGGCGTGGGGAGGCGCCTGGTAGTGCAAGCCGCGGATTGTTCCAACTTCTGCACTATAAGAATGGTTGTCTTGAACGAAGGACGCGTTCAACCCGGCCTCCGACAAGGCCCTGAGGTTCCATGTTTCGCTAAACCAGCCTCGGTTATCCCCAAAACGCCGCGGCGTCACGAGACAAAGTCCGGGCAAATCTAGAGGCTGTAAAAAAGGCATCTGGCTCATAGGCGTGAACTACTGAATGTCTTATGTTTAAGGGTAAAATGTGACAAGGCTTATCGTTCCATCAGTCTCCTGATTTTTGAGCCAGAGGATGGCAGGTTTCGACCAGATCCTTGAGATGGTCCGTCGTTAGGTGAGTATAGATCTGAGTTGTGGCGATATCGGAATGGCCCAAAAGAGTCTGGACGACCCGAAGATCTGCCCCCCCCTCAAGAAGATGGGTCGCAAAGGCGTGGCGCAACACGTGAGGACTGATACGCCGTGGGTCTATCCCGGCCGCAAGAGCCACTTCATCAAGCAACTGACCAACTCGCCGTCGACTTAAGGCTCCCCCCGTCCGATTGGATGCAAACAGCCAAGGATTAGCCGTGTCTTTTGGGTTCAATAATTGTGGGCGAACCGCAAGATAGGCTTTGATCCGCTGGCGGGAGGCGAAATTCAACGGGGCCAGCCGCTCTTTACCGCCCTTGCCTTTGACAATCAGATAGGCAGGATCCTTGGTTACGGCCTCAAGCTTCAACCCAACCAGCTCTGACACCCGCAATCCGGACGCGTAGAGCAGTTCAATGAGGCAAGCAAGACGAAGACCATGAGCCCCTCCACCATCCAGCGTTAACGCCTCGGAGATGAGTGCATCAATGTCTGGACGTTCAATAACTTTTGGCAGCGTGCGACCAGCTCTAGGGGCTTCAACCCGGCGAGATGGATCATCGGATCTCCACCCTTCTCCGAGGCAATAACGATAAAATTGTCTCAGCGCCGAGCGGCGTCGCGATGCTGTGGCCGCCGACAAACCGCGCGTGGCTAAATGACGAAAATAGGCCTCAACTGTTTCTGCAGTAGCAGCTTGCAGCCCACCACGATCAGCCATCCAGGCATCTGCATCCGCCAGATCCCGGGCATAAGCGGCCAAGGTATGCGGCGAAGCGTTGCGCTCCACCGCCATCATCTCGAGAAAGGCCTCAGCCTGCGAGGACTGCAGCAAGAGCGCGGACATATGCACAATATGCGCTACGTCGGCGCGGCTGTCGAGCGCAAGCCTTGAGCATGAGTCAACGCGGCCGATAGCTTCGGATAAGCGAAACAGCAAGGATCAATGGTGCCAGTACTATAGCAAGCGCCTGTCGGGGAAGGCTGTCAGCACGTTTCAGGAAATAGCGAACAAGACCTTTGCCTTTGTTCCATTCCACAAAGGTTGGCTCAACATGGCTGGTATGGCCCAGATGAATCACTTCGGCGGAGGGTTGAAACAATACGACCCCTCCTTGCTTGCGCGCTCTCCAGCACAAATCGACATCTTCGACATGAAGAAAATACCGACCGTCGAAGCCACGTAACTTTCGGAAGTCATCTCGACTGACACAGAAACATGCGCCCGAAATCGTCGGCACAGACATTGGGCCCTCGGGAAGCACTTCGTGTTCTTTGTGTATTTCAAAGGCTTTGAGTGCAGGAAAAAAATTTGCCAGTCTGGCCAGACTGACCAGCGTCGTAAACGGCGTTACTTCGCCCCGACGTCCGCCGCGTTGTTCGGAGCGGTCCGGATTGAGCACCCGAGCGCCGATTACGGCGGGACGTACCGCGCCGCGCGCCGCGTCTATCAGTGCATCCACGGCACCGGGCTCCAGAAAAGCGTCCGGATTCAAAAATACCAACCACCTGGCTTTTGACACACTGGCCCCTAGGTTTGCTCCCCGGGCGAAACCGATGTTTCCATGCCCTTGAAGCAAAAGAACCCTTGGATCCATATCCGCAATCGTCGCAAGGCGGTCTGCGTCTTCTTCGGTAGACCCGTTGTCCACAAGGATCAATTGATCAACAGCTGGATCAGACTGAACCCTCGCTATGGTCTCGAACAGCACAGGGCCCGTTTTGTAGACAACCATGACAACAGCCACGTCGCACGAGGGCTCCATAGACAGTGCTTGGATCAACTGTGCACTGGTCATATGGAATGTCATGTAACCCTCACTACCCGGCCTCAAAGACCGCCCGAACCCAATATACGCTTCACTCTCGCTGATCCGGCGCTAAGGCCTCGGCAGACAACAAGACTGTAGCACTCTCAAGTGACAGATTTTCTTGTCCGTCCGATCCCAGGCGGCGCAGCGCAACGGTGCCTTCAGCAGCCTCGTTGCGGCCGACAACCGCGATGACCGGTATCTTACCTAAAGAATGTTCGCGTACCTTATAGTTGATCTTTTCGTTACGTCCATCCACCTCAACGCGAAGACCGGCCGCTCGTAGCCGCTTAGCCACAGTCTCCGCATAGTCATTGGCATCCGATGTGATGGTCGCCACGACAACCTGTACGGGCGCGAGCCACAGAGGGAAAGCGCCGCCAAAATTTTCGATCAGAATCCCGATAAACCGCTCATAAGACCCCAATATGGCACGATGCAGCATAACCGGGCGCTGGCGACTGCCATCCTCGGCGATATACTCCGCATCCAGACGTTCAGGGATGACATAATCCAGCTGGATTGTGCCGCAGGTCCAGGTCCGGCCAATGGCATCCTTGACGATAAAGTCGAGCTTGGGCGCATAGAAGGCCCCGTCGCCCTCGGCGATCACGGGCTCGACCCCCGCCATACGCGCGGCCGTCAGCATCTGCGCTTCGGCCTTGTCCCAGAATTCATCCGATCCGGCCCGCACATCCGGACGGGTTGCCAGTGCGATGTGATCGGTCTTGAGGCCCAGATCCGCATGGACCGATTGGCACAGACGGATGAAGTCCGCGGTTTCCGTCTCGATCTGGTCTTCACGGCAGAAGATATGGCCGTCGTCCTGGGTAAAGGCGCGCACCCGCATCAGCCCGTGCAGCGAACCCGAGGGCTCGTAGCGGTGACAGGCCCCCGATTCCGACATGCGGATCGGCAGTTCTTTATAAGAGCGAAGACCCACATTAAAGATTTGGACGTGACCCGGGCAGTTCATCGGCTTAAGCGCCAAGACCTCGCCTTCGACGGTTTCGCAGACGAACATGTTGGGCCGATATTTGTCCCAGTGTCCGGATTTTTGCCAGAAGGTGTTATCGAGCACCTGGGGCGTCTTGACCTCGACATAACCGGCCGATTCAAGACGGCGGCGCATATAGGCTTCGAGCGTGCGATAAAGCGTCCAACCCTTGGGATGCCAGAACACCATGCCCCGGCCCTCTTCCTGCATATGGAACAGGTCGAGCTGGCGGCCCAGCTTGCGGTGGTCGCGTTTTTCCGCCTCTTCGATGCGGTGCAGATAGGCATCCAACTCGGCCTGGCTGGTCCAGGCCGTGCCATAGATCCGTTGCAGCATGGCGTTGCGGTGATCCCCGCGCCAGTAGGCCCCGGCCAACTTGGTCAGCTTGAACGCCTTGCCCACATGCTTGGTGCTCGGAAGGTGCGGCCCTACGCACAGATCTTTCCAGGATGAACCCTGCCAATAGATGCTGATGGGGGCGTCTTCGGGCAGGTCCCGAATGATTTCAGCCTTATAGGCCTCACCGAGGCCTTCGAAATGGGCAATGGCCTCCTCGCGCGGCCAGACTTCGCGGCGGATCGGTTCATCGCGGTCGACGATCTCGGCCATGCGCTTTTCAATCAAGGCGAGGTCATCGAGGCTGAACGGGGTCTCGCGGGCAAAATCGTAATAGAAGCCGTCCTCAATGGCCGGGCCGATGGTCACTTGGGTTCCGGGGAACAGCTCTTGTACCGCCTGGGCCAGAATATGCGCCGTATCGTGACGAATGACTTCCAGCGCCTCGGGGGCCTCGCGCGTCAGGATCTCGATCTTGCCGCTAGCCTCGATCGGACGATCCAAATCGCGCAGGACACCATCCAGCTTGATCAGAACGGCCTTTTTGGCCAGCGACTTGGACAGGGACTCGGCCACGGCCCGACCGGTGGTACCCATCGGAAAGGGGCGAACGGCACCATCAGGGAAAACCAGGTCGATCATGGGTCACACTTCCATTGTTTTACAGCCGAATCCGCAGCCGGTGGTGGGGGATCATAGCCGGATCCGCCACCGGGCCGACACCGGCAAATCCGACGGATCCCCAACCAGGCTCCCTTGCGGAACCCATGGGTAATCATCGCCTCTGCGGTGTATTCCGAACAGGTTGGCATAAACCGGCATTGCTGCCCGATCAATGGCGACAGGGTCAGTTTATAGGCGCGTAACGCCAGCCGCACGGACTGTTCGTAGAGTTTCCGGGACAAAACGGTCTCCTCTGCCCGCACTTTTGTGCAGCGCAGCGGACTTGGCAAGGGAGCAGTACACTCAAACTCCAGATTATCCTTAGAAGTCCCGGCTCAGGCCCAGACGCAGGGACACCACGTCACGCTCCGTTCGTGTAAATCCACGGAAACGAGCTGTATCATAGACTTGTTTATAGACTCGGGTCCCGCCGAGATTGATCAGGTCCGCTGTAAATTTTGTTCCATTGGAAAAATTCCGGACATATTGCAAATTGCTGATCACAGTCGCTTTAGACTGGGTTTGCAAGCCGAAATTACCGCCCGTATATTGCAGAGTCCCCGAAAATTTATGCTTTGCATCGGGCTTATACTCCAGCTGTATACGCCCGCTTTCAAGACTATCAGAGCGTTCAATGACTAGGGCATCCGGGGTCACGGAGCGAATACGCCGCTCAGACAGATCCGCAGACAAACGATAACTCAGTTTGGGCGTCCATTTGCCATTCAGGCTGAGGCTCACACCCGATTGCCGGGTTTGCCCCAGCGCGATCCAACGCTCCAGAAAAACGTCTTCGGTCAATAGCGTGAGGTAGCTCTCCGCGTCATTCCGGCTTTCGCGCTGATAGAGGATTGCCGAGAGATTATGGCCCTTAATCTGCCGACTATAGGTGAGTTCTGCCGCCTCATTGACAATGAAGCGAAGATAAGGGTTGCCCTCGGTGATCATCTGAAGGTCTTTAACGCGGCGAGCCGGGTTACGGCGGGCCTCGTCGCCCCCGGTAACCCTTCGGGTTAAGCTGAGGCTGAGCGTGTCCTTGGCTGGTAAGGTCCACTCCAGATGCAAGCTCGGCAAGATCCCCTCATAATCGGTATGTCCGGAGATACGTCCTTCAGGCCCAGACAGGCGCAAGCTGCGGTGAACGAAACGCAGACCCGGCATGACCTTGAGCGCGCCGAACTGCTTTTGCCAGCTGGCATAAACCTCAGCACTCTTTGACCGTGTGTCAAAGCGGTTCGTATCGGCCACGCCAGACACCCGGTTGCCTTTTGCCCATTGCTCACGCTCAGACTCTTCGGTCTCCAGCGTAAAGCCCAGAGTCAGCTTGCCATCCGGCAAAAGCCGCTCACGTTTGCCGGAGAGACTTAAGCCGAGATTGACATGGTCTTCTTCCAGAATGAGACCTTGCTGCCGTAAGCCCTGGCGGTCATAACGCTTTTGACCGTCATCGCGCGTGCCATACAGCGTAACGCTGAGCTGATCCGAATGGCCGCGCTTGAGTTTATCCTCCAGAGTCGCGCTTGCTGTGAACATGGTGGAATTTGTCTCCGCATCCATGTTTTCGCGACTGAGGCGTTCCGCGCCATCGCTGTAACTCAACCGCTCATCCCCTCGCATACGAGAGTCGTTGCGAATATAGAGCGGGGATAGACGCAGGCTCAGGCTGCGCGTCTCGGACAGGGTTCGCCCCACAGACAGATCGCCGGATAGCATTGAATAATCGGTCTTGGCGCGAAAAGCCGCTTGACGACGCACAAGGCCATCCGCCCCCGGAACAAGATAGGTAAAATCGCTACGCGCCTCAGACTCACGCGGAAACCGGCTGATCAAAGAGCCCATGGCCATGACATTGACCGGCCCCCAGCTCGCGGAGCCCATGCCAGACAGGTTGACCCCGCCCAGGGTTTCCGCGCTGCCACTTAGAGTGCGCATGACATTTTCAGCCCGCAAAGGCTTGAGCACGATGTTGAGGAACGGGCCGCGTCCCTGGAATTCTGCCGACGGGTTGGTGATCACTTCGATACGGTCGATCCGCCCCGCCGGGATTTGTAGCGCATTGTCCCGGTTCACCCGTTGTCCATCAACCAGCAAGGTCACAGACGAAGCGCCGGCCACAGAAATATTGCGACGGGGGTCCACATAGACATTGGGCAACTGGGCGATCACTTCCGCCGCCGGTGTGGTCGCCGTCTGATCACTGCTGCTGATTTTATAGCTCTTGCGGTCAATCTCGACGGCCTCAGCCCCGCGTTCAAGCGTGATCACCACTTCTTGGACTGGCTCTTCGGCGGCCTTGGCTGGAACAGGTTCCGGCGGTTTTTCCTGGGCATGGGCGACGCCCGACATCATGAGCAGTCCCAACAACACGCCCGACGACGCAACCCACGACCTATACATAAAACACCCCCAATTTTTGCGAGAGTGTTGCAGATCTCGGGAAACTCAGCAAGAGCGAGCATATAGGGCCGACACACTTATTTACCTGGTCGATATCGCCTTATCCGGCTTTAATGCCGCCTCAGCCGTGGCCTCCAGCGCCAGCAGGGTCGAGGCATGGCGTGCAGGAAACTCGCGCACCCCATCGAGGATCGCAAAATCGGCAAAGCGGGGGGGATAATCCGGGCCGTCTGCGCCCTTGAGCCGGGCGCGAAGCGCGTCGCGTGCGGCGACGACCTCGGTGACCGGCGCCCCAATCACCGACTGCGACAGGATCCCGGCGGCGGCTTGCCCCAGGGCACAGGCCTCGACCGTTTGGGCAAAGCGGGTGATCACCCCGTCCACCACGTCCAATTCAACACTCAGGGTGCTGCCGCACAAGCGCGCCGAGCGGGTGGCCGTGGCCATGGGCGCATCCAAATGCCCGAGGTGGCCAATCTGGGCCGCGCGTTTCAGCACCGCCTGGGAGTAGAGGTCATCAATCATCCGGCATCCGCATCGGCGGGCAGCCCCAGCGCCGTGCGCAACGCCGCCAACTTGGCCTCAAAGCCTTTGCGCAGGTGTGGGGCGCGCTGACGGCCCCGCCGCACCATGCGCAGACCGCTATAGAACTCACCAATGGCGACGATACTGTTTTGCGTCCCCAAGGCTTCCAGCTCTATATAGCGGATCACGGTCTCGCCAAGCAGTCGCCCCAGAATGCCGTCTTGTGGCTCGATCAAATGGATCTGCGAAAAGGGCACCCAGTCGCCGACCCGGGGCATATAGGTGCGCGTCCCCAGGCCGTCGAACCGCTCCGTCAGGGTCAGGACTGCACCAAAACCCAGCTTGCCTTGCGCCTGCTCATAGATCGGCGACCATTCTGGCCAGCGCTCGATCTCTTCGAATAAGGGCCAGATCGCATCGACCGGCGCCGGGATCCCGGCCTTTACCTGAACCTTGAAGGTCATACCGCCTCCTCTTGCGGGGCCACATCTGCCGCCGCCAGTTCCGCCGCCTTTTGCTCGACCAATTCGACGATATGCTCGACCATGGCCTCATTAGACAACTTGTGATCCGGCTTGCCCGCCAGATAGACCATTCCCGACCCAGCGCCGCCGCCGGTAAAGCCGACATCGGTATAGAGCGCCTCGCCCGGGCCATTGACCACACAGCCGATCACCGACAGGCTCATCGGTTGGGAAATATGCGCCAGCCGCTCTTCGAGGATCCCCACCGTCTTGATCACGTCAAACCCCTGTCTGGCACAGGACGGACAGGCGATGATATTGACACCCCGGTGGCGCAGACCCAGCGATTTCAGGATATCAAAGCCGACCTTGATCTCTTCGACCGGATCCGCTGCGAGCGAGACACGGATGGTATCGCCAATCCCGGCCCACAACAGATTGCCCAGGCCAATGGCCGACTTGATGGTGCCGGTGCGCAGCGGCCCGGCCTCGGTCACGCCCAGGTGCAGCGGACAATCAATCGCCTCGGCCAGCATCTGATAGGCGGCGACCGTCAGGAATACATCCGAGGCTTTGACGCTGATCTTGAACTCGTGAAAATCGTTGTCCTGTAGGATACGCGCATGGTTGAGCGCACTTTCGACCATGGCTTCGGGACAGGGCTCGCCGTAGCGCTCCAGCAGCTCTTTTTCCAGCGACCCGGCATTGACCCCAATGCGCATGGAACAGCCGTTGTCCCGAGCCGCCTTGATCACCTCACGCACTCGGTCCGGGCTGCCGATATTGCCTGGATTGATGCGCAGACACGCGGCTCCGGCCTCGGCGGCCTCGATTCCACGCTTATAATGAAAGTGGATATCCGCCACCAGCGGCACCTTGGCCTCGCGGGCGATGGTGCGAAAGGCCTGGGTCGACTCCACATCCGGACAGGAGACGCGGACGATATCGGCCCCGGCCTCTTCGAGGGCGCGGATCTGGTTCAGCGTCGCCCGCGCATCGGTGGTCGGAGTGTTGGTCATCGACTGGACGCTGATCGGGGCATCGCCGCCGACCAGGACCGAGCCCACGCGGATCTGACGCGACTTTCGCCGCTCAATCAGACGCCAGGGACGAACATGCTGGTGAGTGATCATGATAAGGCTGACATAAGCGTTTTCCAACCCGATGGCGAGGGGGGGCCATGACGGCTTGGGTGGCATATTTCATAACTGGAAGGCACTTTTCGTGTCCATAAAAGCACACGGGCATACATTCCTGCCACGAAAGGGCCGAGATTGCGCCGGTATGCAAAACCGTTTCGAAACCGTTACAAAACCGTTAATCACCCGCGCTAGAGCCAGCGACAGATTTTATCTTGAGAGGCTCTCATGTCCCGTTCTCTGAGCACCCGTCTGACCAAGGCCCTGCTGGCCGGTTCGGCTCTTGCCACCCTGTTTGCTGCACCGGCGGCCCTTGCCGGCACTGTCGTCGGTTCGGTCGTTGACCAGAACAACACCAAGGGCCTTCACGGGGCCGAAGTGAGCCTCATTGAGCTCGGCATCAGCGCCCAAGCGACCGCTGACGGCGCCTTCCGCTTCGCCAACGTTCCGGCGGGGACCTACACCCTGCGCGTCCGCTACGCCGGGGCCAAGGAAGCGACCCAGCAAGTGGTTGTGCCGCAAACGGGCGACGTCCGTGCCAATGTCTCGCTGGCTGTGGCTAACGACGCGGCAGGCAGCGTTCAAGAAGTGCTGGTCATCGGTCAGCGCGCCAACATGCTCAACGCCATTTCGCGCCAGCGCGCGGCGGACGGCGTTTCGACCGTGATCACCCGTGACGCCATTGGCCAATTCCCCGACCAGAACGTGGCTGAGTCCATCCGCCGTGCTCCGGGCGTCAACGTCCTCAACGACCAGGGCGAAGGCCGCTTTGTGTCGGTTCGCGGCCTTGATCCGAACCTGAACTCGGCCTCGATCAACGGCAACCGCATCCTCGCCACCGGTGGCGATGAGCGCGCCGTCGCTATGGACGTGATCCCTTCAGAGCTGATCGAGTCGATCGAAATCAAAAAGTCGCTGACGCCGGACATGGACGGCGACACCATCGGCGCCTCGATTGAAATCAACACCACCAGCGCCCTGAACCGTAAAAAGGGCTTTGTTTCGGGCTCGATCGAAGGGTCCTATAACGACCTGAACGAAAAGACCTCGCCGAAAGCCTCGTTCGACTTTGCCACCCGCATCACGGACAACCTCGGCGTCGCCGGGGGCCTCAGCTACTACAACCGCGAATTCTCGACCGATAACGTTGAGGCGGCAGACTGGAATGATCGCGGCTACGCTGCGACGCTTGAATATCGGGATTACGATGTCACCCGTGAGCGCTATGGCGCGACTCTGAACTTCGACTATCGCCTGAACGACAACACCTCGCTTTACCTGCGCACCCTGTATTCGAAGTTTGACGACACGGAACTGCGTCGCCGACTTGTATTCAAGTTTGACAAGGCTCCGAACTCGGTTGCGGGCGACAAGTACACCTTTGACTCGGCCGATGGGCGAATTGAAATCCGTCGTGACCTGAAAGACCGTGGTGAGTGGCAGTCGGTCAAGACGGCTTCGATCGGCGGCAAGACCTACTTCGACGCC
>JBKBWB010000322.1:0-2590 GCA_046289215.1 Asticcacaulis sp.
CTTGGCTGACTTCAAGGACATCCGGTTGTCCACCCATTGCCACAATGACCTTGGGCTGGCGGTTGCCAACAGTCTCGCCGCCGTCGAGGCCGGAGCGCGTCAAGTCGAGTGCACCCTCAATGGCATTGGCGAGCGCGCCGGGAACTGTGCGCTTGAAGAGCTGATCATGGCTCTGCGGACGCGTTCGGATCTGTACGGCCTTGAGACCGGGATCGACACCACCCGGATCGCCGGGGCCAGCCGCACCCTGTCGCGGGCGACCCATTCGGTCGTTGTTCGCAACAAGGCTGTGGTCGGCCGCAATGCCTTTGCCCACGAGTCGGGGATCCATCAGCACGGCATGCTCAATGATGCCCGCACCTATGAGATCATGCGGCCTCAGGATGTGGGCCTTGACCAGAGTCAGCTTGTTCTCGGCAAGCATTCCGGTCGCCACGCCCTGATCAAACAAGCGACCGCCCTTGGCTATCAGTTGGACGAACCCAGCCTGTGCCGGGTGTTTGCGGCGTTTAAGACCCGGGCCGATCAGGTCGGCGAAATCGACACCCACGAGCTGCGCAAGCTGCTGCAAGCCGCCACGAGCCAGAGCGATGCCCCGTCATCCGGCTGGACCTTGCGCACCGTTTCCAGCCAGACCTCGGCCACGTCTGAGGCCCGGGTGGCACTTGAGCTCAGCCGCGATGACCGTGAAGCGCCGATGCTGCTGACGGGGTCCGGGCCGGACGTGCTCGATGCGTGTCTGTCCGCGCTCAACACCGGTTTTGGCCGCACGGCAATGATCCGGGATTCCGAAATCATCCAGGCGGGCTTCACCTTTGAAACCGGCGCTTTTGCCGAGCTCACTCTGTTGTTTGACCACGAGGAGATCCGGGGCCGTGGACGCGGCCCCGACCCTGTATGGGCCGCGGCCCGTGCTCTGATTGATGCGTTCGAAAAGGCCCCCGACGGGCCCGGACGCGCCGCTGCCCTCCCGACTTTTTCGAAAGATACGCACTATGAAACCGCTTGCTGATTTGATCTGGATGAACGGCCAGATGATCCCCTGGGCCGACGCCAAGATCCACGTTCTGTCCCACGCCTTGCACTATGGCACCTCGGTGTTCGAGGGTATTCGCGCCTATGACACCCCCACCGGTCCGGCGATTTTCCGGCTTGAGGAGCATCTGATCCGCCTTGAGGACTCCGGCCGCATGTACGGCATGGAGATGCCTTTTGACCGCGATACGGTGCGAGCGGCCTGTCAGGCTGTGGTGCGGGACAATGGCCTCAAGAGCGCTTACTTGCGTCCGATCGCCTTTCTTGGCGACTGTGGCATGGGCGTGGTTCCGGCCCCGGAGCGCATGAACGTGGATCTCGTTATCGCTGCCTTCCCCTGGGGTGCGTATCTGGGCGAAGAGGGTCTGACCCAAGGCGTAGATGTCTGTGTTTCGAGCTGGAACCGGCTGGCGCCCAATACGGCCCCGACCGGGGCGAAGGCGGGTGGGAACTACCTGTCGAGCTTCCTGATCGGCAAGGAAGCCCGCGATCATGGCTATGCCGAAGGGATTGGTCTGTCCACTGATGGACGTCTGTCTGAAGGGGCGGGCGAAAACCTGTTTCTGGTCAAGGACGGGGTGCTGATCACCCCGCCGTCCGCCTCGTCGATCCTGGTGGGCATTACCCGGGATACCGTGCTGCAGCTTGCGGATGATAACGGCATACCGACCCGGGAACAGGTCTTACCGCGCGAGGCCCTCTATACTGCAGACGAAGTGTTCATGACAGGAACCGCCGCTGAGATCACCCCCATCCGATCGGTGGACCGTATCCCAACCCGGTCCAAGGGACCGGGTCCGATCACTCGCCTGTTACAGGGCCAGTTCATGGGCCTGTTTTCGGGTCAGACCCCGGACCGCCACGGCTGGCTGACCCCCGTCCCCGTCTCCCAGACCAAAGAGGTGGCCTATGCCTGAGACTGCCCCCCGCACCTTGTTTGAAAAGCTCTGGGACCGTCATGTGGTCGTCCCCGCAGAGGGCGATCAGCCTGCAGTTCTCTATATCGATCTGCATCTGGTCCATGAGGTCACCTCGCCTCAGGCCTTTTCGGAAATCGAGAGCCGAGGCCTGAAGGTCAGACGGCCGGACCGCACTTTTGCCACGCTGGATCATGCCATACCGACGCTTCCGCCGGGGGATGACGGCGCGCGGCCCTACGTGACCGAACAGGCCCGCCGCCAGGTGGAAACCTTGCGCGATAACTGTGCCCGTCATGGGGTTAAACTGTTCGAATGGGGCACCGGCCACCAAGGGGTCGTGCATGTGGTCGGACCCGAGTATGGCCTTACCCAGCCCGGTATGACCGTGGTGTGCGGCGACAGTCATACCTCGACCCATGGAGCCTTTGGTGCCTTGGCATTTGGCATCGGTACGTCCGAAGTGGGCCACGTCTTGGCCACGCAATGTCTGACCCAGCACAAACCCAAGACGATGCGGGTCTGGGTCGAGGGCACGCTCCAGCCGGGCGTCTCGGCCAAGGATCTGGTGCTGGCGATCATCGCCCGGCTCGGAGCCGACGGCGGCACCGGCTATGCCATCGAATACGCCGGTCCCG
>JBKBWB010000323.1:0-2589 GCA_046289215.1 Asticcacaulis sp.
CTATGACCACGTGCGCCAGCTTTTGTCCAAATTGCGCGACTCAACACGGATTGTGATCCTGACCAAGGGCGATCCTCTAAATGTGCCCGGGGCTCCGACGGAACCGGCCACGGCTGATCCGAATGCGCCTGCGGACGCTGTGGCCCCGGATGCGCCCGCTGACACCAGCCAGGCCCAGACGGCTTCAGGCGCGGCATCTGCGGCTCCGGGAGACAAGCCGGTCGCGGCCCCGGCGGCTAAGGTTCCCGATCCAGTTGCCAAGCCATCGTCTTCGACTGCCGTGTCCAAGCCGGCTTCTAAACCCACGACTAAAGAGGCTGCGTCGAAAGAGGCCAGCCGTTGATCCCACCGTTTCGTTCGGGTGCGGGGGGGCAGCCAGAAAGCCAAGACATAAAGCCAACAGAACCCAACTCTCCCTCACAGCCCAATGCGGTGGGGTCGGGCGGTGCTTTGGCCGCGACGTCGTCCAAGTCTGAAGCCCTTCGGCCCGAATTATTGCTCGAGCCTGTCCTCAAGGTGGGCCAGAACCTTGAAAAAGCCCTCAATCCGCTGCGCTCGGTGCTCCAGCAAGCCGCGCTTCGTCGCGCTCTGGGCCGGGCGACCCCTCATCATGCCGGAGACTCCCTGACTGCTATGACCTCGACCCTTGCTGATCCCTCTGTTGCGGCGCCCGGAAAGCCGGGCCTTGCGGTTTCGCCGCTTATGGTCCCTCTGCCGGTGATGCCGCCTATTGCGGGAGCCAACCTGTCGATTGGCCGGGCCGGGTTCTACAAGCACGAGCGCCCCGATGTGCTGCTGATGACCTTTGCCGAGGGGACAACCTGTGCCGGGGTCTTTACGCGGCACAGCATCGGCTCGGCACCGGTTGACTGGTGTAAGAAGCACCTGGAGGCCAGTGGCGGTGATGATGTGCGTGCCCTGATCGTCAATGCCGGATGTGCCAATGCCTTTACCGGACGCCCGGGGGCGGATGCGGCGCGCCGGACGGCGGCTTTGGTGAGCAAACGACTGGATATCCGCCAGCGCGACGTGATGCTGGCCTCGACCGGCGTGATCGGTGTGGTGCTGGATGACACCAAGATCGCCGCCCAGATTCCAAGCCTTGAGGCGGCCCTGACCCCGGATCTGTGGCAGGACGCCGCCCGCGCGATCATGACCACCGACACGTTCCCGAAAGGCGCTACGGCCACGGCGTTGATCGATGGGGTGCCGGTTCGCATCAATGGGATCGCCAAAGGCTCGGGCATGATTGCCCCGGATATGGCTACGATGCTGGCCTTTATCGCCACTGATGCGGCCTTGTCGCCTGAGGTGTTGCGCTCACTGGTGTCGCTCTATACCCGGACCAGCTTCAATGCCGTGACCGTCGATGGTGATACCTCGACCAATGACACCTGTCTTATGTTTGCCACTGGCCAGTCCGGGGCGCCAAGGATCACCCGGGCTGGAGATCGGCGTCTGGCGGATTTCCGCGAGAAGCTTGAAGGGCTCATGCTCGATCTCGCCCATCAGCTGGTGCGGGATGGCGAGGGCGCGCGCAAGTTCGTCAAGATCACCGTGACAGGGGCGCAATCGCCGGCCTCGGCGCGCAAGATCGCCAAGTCGATCGCTGAAAGCCCACTGGTCAAGACGGCGATTGCCGGAGAAGACGCCAATTGGGGCCGGATCGTTATGGCGGTTGGCAAGACCGAAGAGCCGGTCGATCGCGACCGGATCGGTATCCGTTTCGGGGATCTGGTGGCGGCGGTCGATGGCGCGGTATCTCCCGGCTATGACGAGGCGGCCATGAGCGCCTATATGAAAAGTCCGGAGCTGGAGATCAGCGTGACGGTT
Source organism: Asticcacaulis sp. (assembly GCA_046289215.1). GTDB lineage: Bacteria > Pseudomonadota > Alphaproteobacteria > Caulobacterales > Caulobacteraceae > Asticcacaulis. The sequence goes on from JBKBWB010000323.1 coordinate 1,834, forward strand.
GGCGGGGGCCGGGGTACGGCCCATGTCTGGACATGCGATCTGACCAAGGGCTACATAGAAATCAATGGGGACTACCGGTCCTGAACCGGCTGTAACCGGATTTGAATAGCGAGGCGTAAGTGACGGACGCTCTGAAACTGCAGGGCCTGACCAAGGTCTACGGGGCGGTCAGCAAACCTGCCCGCAAAAAGGTGTTTGGCAAGGCAGATGCTGATGCCCCGCCACAGGGCGATAAGCTGGCCGTGGATCACATCGATCTGGCGATCGCCCCTGGTACCTTTTATGCCTTGCTGGGACCGAACGGAGCAGGCAAGACCACCACGCTGCGGATGGTGGCGGGGCTGCTTGCGCCGACGTCTGGATCGGTGTCGGTGTTTGGGATTGATGCGCTTAAGGACCCGGAAGCGGCCAAGCGCCAGATCGCCTGGGTGCCGGACGAGCCGCTGCTCTATGACAAGCTGACGCCGTTGGAATATCTCGAATTTATCGCGGGCCTCTGGCAGGTGCCGGGCGATGTGGCCAAGGCCCGCGCCGAGGAGCTTCTGACCTATCTGGGTCTGTGGGAAAACCGGGCGCAGCGCTGCGAGACGTTTTCGCGGGGTATGAAGCAAAAGGCCGCCCTGGCCGGGGCCTTGCTGCACGATCCACAGTTGCTGATCCTGGACGAGCCCCTGACCGGGCTGGATGCCGCCGCTTCGCGCGACGTCAAGGATCTGTTGCAGCGCAAGGTGCGGGATGGCGCGACCGTGATCCTCA
>JBKBWB010000324.1:0-2556 GCA_046289215.1 Asticcacaulis sp.
CGACGATCCGGACATTCGCTGCACCCTGATTGCCCGTCTGGCCCACGCCTCGGGTGCGCGGGGCATGGCCGCCGGTCAGATGATCGACATGCTGGGCTTGCGGGATGATCTGGGGGGCGTAGCGCGCATGCAGCGGCTCAAGACCGGGGCGTTGATTGTCTATGCTTTTGAAATTCCTTTGATTATCGCACGTGCAGATGAAGCTGCACGTTCGGCCTTGACGCACTTTGCCCAGGATCTGGGCCTCGCCTATCAGATTGTTGATGACCTTCTCGATGCCGAAGGTGACGAGGACCTTCTGGGCAAGGCCGCCAGTGGCAAGGATGCGGCGATGGGCAAGACCAACTTTGTTACACTTCTGGGCCTTGAACAGGCACGCGAACGGGTCAAAATCCTCTCCGATCAGGCGCGCTCGCGGCTCGATCTGTTTGGCTCGGAAGCGGATAATTTGCGCGGTTGCGTCGATTTTGTGCTAAAGCGCCGCGCCTGATCTTCTGAAATCTGTGTTTTGTGCGGTCTCAGACAACGTACAAGATCGACGACCGACTAACGACTGACCCAAGAGTGCTCATGCCCCCGGTGACCCCCGTACTGGATACTGTTCGCGTTCCCGCTGACTGTCGGGATTTTGATCTGTCCCGGCTGCGTCAGCTGGCGGATGACGTGCGAGCGGAAACCATTGACGCGGTCTCGACCACGGGCGGACATCTGGGTTCTGCGCTGGGTGTGGTCGAGCTGACTGTGGCCCTGCATCATGTGTTTGAGACGCCCAAAGACATCTTGATCTGGGACGTAGGGCACCAGTGCTATCCGCACAAGATCCTGACCGGACGACGCGATCGGATCCGCACCTTGCGCCAGGGCGGGGGACTCTCGGGCTTCACGAAGCGCGCCGAGAGCGAATACGATCCGTTTGGTGCGGCCCATGCCTCGACCTCGATCTCGGCTGCGCTCGGTTTTGCCGTGGCCCGCGACCAGAAGGGCGACACCAACAAGGTCGTGGCCGTCATTGGCGACGGTTCCATGAGTGCCGGTATGGCCTATGAGGCCATGAATAATGCCGCCGAAAGCACGACCCAGTTGATGGTTGTGCTCAATGACAACGACATGTCGATTGCGCCGCCCGTGGGGGGGATGAGCGCCTATCTGGCTAAACTGGTGTCTGGCGGCGCCTATCAGTCAATCCGCCGTTTCGGCAAGCAGGTAGCTGAGCATTTGCCGCGCCCCTTTTTCAATGCCGCGCGCAAGGCTGAGGAATATGCCCGGGGCATGGCCACCGGCGGCACCCTGTTCGAGGAAATGGGGTTCTATTACGTCGGTCCGATCGACGGCCATAACCTTGAGCATCTGGTGCCGGTGCTGAAAAATGCCGCCAGCATCACGGACCGTCCGGTGCTGGTTCACGTGGTCACCCAAAAGGGCAAGGGCTATGCCCCGGCGGAAAACGCTGCCGACAAATATCATGGCGTGGCCAAGTTTGATGTCATCACCGGCCAGCAAGCCAAGGCGCGTTCTAATGCGCCCAGCTATACCAAGGTATTTGCCCAGGAGCTGATCAAGCACGCCAAGCTCGATCCCCGCATCGTCGGCATTACCGCAGCCATGCCCTCGGGCACAGGCCTTGATCTGTTCGGCCAGGCCTTCCCGGAGCGGGTGTTCGATGTCGGCATCGCCGAACAGCATGCCGTGACTTTTGCCGGCGGTCTGGCGGCCGATGGCATGGTGCCCTTCTGCGCCATCTATTCGACTTTCCTTCAGCGCGGCTACGACCAGGTCGTCCACGATGTGGCGATCCAGAAGTTGCCTGTTCGCTTTGCCATTGACCGGGCGGGTCTGGTTGGGGCCGATGGTCCAACCCATGCCGGCAGCTTTGATGTCGGCTTCATGGGGGCCTTGCCGCACATGGTGGTGATGGCTGCCGCCGACGAGGCGGAGTTGGCGGCGATGATCGCCACCGCCCGCGCCCTGGATGACCGGCCAAGCGCCTTCCGCTATCCGCGGGGCGACGGGGTGGGGGTCGAGATCCCCGAACTGGCCCAACCGCTGGAGATCGGCAAGGGCCGGATCGTCCGCGAAGGCACCAAGGTGGCGCTGCTTAGCTTTGGGACCCGCCTTCAGGAATGCCTCAAGGCCGCCGATTTGCTGGCTGCGCGTGGGCTCAGCACCACCGTCGCCGATGCCCGCTTTGCCAAGCCGCTGGACGAGGATCTGATCCGCCGTCTGGCTCGCGATCATGCCTGCCTGATCACGGTTGAAGAGGGGGCTGTGGGCGGTTTTGGCGCCTTTGTGCTGCACTTCCTGGCCAAGGATGGTTTGCTCGACCGGGGCCTGCGCGTGCGTACCCTGACCCTGCCGGATATCTTCCAGGATCAGGACAAGCCCGAGATTATGTACGCTGAAGCGGGCCTTGATGCCGACGCGATTGCCATGAGCGCCTTACTGGCCCTCGGCCTCGACGCTGCCCCGGGCCTTGCCATCGGGTAGGGACAGTGTAGATCCCCTCCGCCCCGTGCCGGGGCACCTCCCCTTGGAAAGGGGAGGTGAAATAGGGGGATT
>JBKBWB010000325.1:0-2539 GCA_046289215.1 Asticcacaulis sp.
GAAGCGCTGGATCTCCCGAGAACTGTCCCCAACGGCCCAAGTGGTTCGGACCTTTAAAGACCTGCGTCACCTTCTGGCTCGGGCGGCCAGAGACCAAAGACAAGGCCTTCATTCGGTTGGGCCCTATGTCTACAGGACCGGGGCCGCAGATAGAGGCGTGCAGCCTGGCTCTGCCCCGTCCGGTAATGGTCTGTCCTGGATCAGCCTGATCCTCGCTCTCTTGGCCTTGGGCTTGGCTATATGGGCTTCCGCGCCACGGTTACAAAGTATGCTGGCACAAATGTCGATCGCAGCAGGTCAGGTTTTTGGCGTCCGTTAAGGCCCACCAAGCCTGTGTCAGGTTTCTTCGCGCACAGTCCGGCGTCCGGCTTCGCGCTGCTTTTGCTTTTGCCAATAGGCCATGCCGTCATCCGGCTTGAACATCGTGCGCGGAGCGCCGGCTCGGGTCGCAACCGCGAACTGGTTCGTTGGCGGATGATAGTAGAGTGTGTCGCCATTGTTGCGCTTGAGCGTCAAGGTGCCTTCTGGCGGATTGCGAATAAAGCCGTGAACCTTGGCCAGAAACGCCTCATAGGTCGGTGTCCCCAGCATCTCTCCCTTGGATTCAAAATGGTATTGGGCGTTCTCCAGGGCCGTATATTTGCGGTTAGACGACCAGAGCGGCCGTCCTTTATAGAGCGGGGTGTCCGGATTGCGCTCGCCCTGGGCCAGTGCCGGGGAGTCTTCGCGGCGCCCCCGGGCGTCCTCATTTCCGCCTGTATCCCTTATTTCTGAAGGGTTTTGGGCCCAGTCGATCGTTTGTTCGGGTCCTACTTCAGCGACGGCGCGTTCCTTGGGGTCCGGCACGACGGCGGTTGGTCCAGCATCACAAGCCGCCAGAGCAAATACAAGGCTGACAAGGCTAATGTTCAAAACGGATCGCCATAATTGCCCGAACCGTACAGATCGACCTAAAGCTTTCGTTATGCGGGTCATGTGTGATCCTCCCACCCTCGGTTTTAAATCTCTTAGCAAAAGGTTAATGTTCGTGCAATGTTCTTTGCGAAAAAAGACCGTGGTGACGATCCGGTCAAAAGCCGCTAGAGCCATAAGACCTGAAGCCACTTCCGGATCTGTTGATGGGTCGCCTTTTAAAACCGCTTAACCAGCCGCATCGGGTGCTCCTGATCATCAGTGGCGGGATTGCCGCCTATAAGAGCCTTGAGTTGATCCGGCTCTTGCGCAAGGACGGGATTGTCGTGCGCTGTGTGCTGACCCGGGCCGCTGAGCAGTTTGTCACGCCGCTTTCGGTGGCCGCCCTGAGTGGTGAAAAAATTTATCAGGACCTGTTTGATCTGACTGACGAAACGGAAATGGGCCATATCAGCCTGTCCCGCTGGGCCGATGTGATCCTTGTAGCGCCGGCGACGGCGCATGTGATGGCCCGGGCGGCCCAAGGTTTGGCGGACGACCTGGCCACGACCCTGCTGTTGGCCACCGACGCCCCGATCCTGATGGCACCGGCGATGAACGTGCGGATGTGGGATCATACGGCCACGGTGCGCAACCGGACCCTGCTTAAAGCCGACGGCGTGACATTTATCGGCCCAGACAGTGGCGATATGGCCTGTGGGGAATACGGACCGGGACGTCTGGCTGAGCCGGAAGAGATCGTCGCGGGCGTGCAGGCGTTTCTGGCATCGCAAAGCCAACAGGGCATTTTAACCGGTCGGCATATACTGGTGACTGCCGGGCCAACGTTTGAGCCCCTTGACCCGGTTCGAGGGCTGACCAATCGGTCGAGCGGCAAGCAAGGCTATCTGATCGCCGGAGCCTTGGCGGATCATGGCGCTCGCGTGACCCTGGTCAGTGGCCCGACTGCGCTCGCCACTCCGAGTGGTGTGACCCGGGTGGATGTGGAAACCGCCCTTGAGATGCAGGCTGCGGTCACGGCGGCTCTGCCGGCGGATGTGGCCATCTGTGTGGCCGCTGTGGCGGACTGGCGGCCGGTAACCCTGGCCGCGGATAAGCTCAAGAAGACCGATCCCAGTGCTGAGGCAGTGATCCGGTTGACGGAAAATCCGGACATTCTTGCTGGTCTCGCTCAGCACCCGGATCTAAGGCCAAGGCTCGTGATCGGGTTTGCCGCCGAAACCACGGATGTCGAGGCCCATGCCCGGGCTAAGCTTTTGCGAAAAGGCTGCGATGCGTTGATCGCCAATAACGTCCGCGAGGGCGTGTTTGGCACCGATCAAAACCGCGTCGCCTTGGTGACAAAAGAGGCGCTGAGTTGGTGGCCAGCCACCACCAAGGCCGCTATAGCCCGTAGCCTGGCTGAATATGTGGTCGAAGTTCTGAACGCTCAGTCCTGAATACTAAACCCTGAACCCGGAGACCAAACCATGACCCAATCGCTCGATCTGGCTTTTGTGCCGTTTGTTCCTGTGGTCCAGTTGCCGCATGCGGACGGCCTGCCGCTGCCGGCTTACGAGACGTCCGGCTCGGCTGGCATGGATCTTCGCGCCGCGATTGCTGAAGAGGCTCCTGTGGTCCTGGCACC
>JBKBWB010000326.1:0-2538 GCA_046289215.1 Asticcacaulis sp.
GACCAAGCTGGCCCTGCAGCGTCTGTTCGCCGATCCGGCCCGGTTTGCCGTCCATGACCCCCTGCCCGCTGTTGGCCATTTCAGCGACGAGGGCGCGGCCAACCATGTGCGCCTGTGCGCCGATCATGGCGACCAAGGAGTCAATTTGTTCGTCTGGGGCCGCGAGGCGTGGGAGCACTGGGCCAGCCGCTTTCCAGCCCGCCAGACCCGCGAAAGCTTCGAAGCCATTGCCCGGCGTCATGGGGCCGCCAATCCCGTTCTGGCCCGCCAAGGCGTGAGCGCGATCGAAGGGGGGGCCTTCCACAATGATGTGGTCTGTGTCGGCACCCGCACCTGCCTTCTTTTCCACGAAACGGCCTTTGAGGATAAGGCCGCGACGCTGGACGCCATTACCCGCGCGGCGGATGGCCTGTTCACCCCGGAATTTGTCGAGATCAAGACCGCCGACCTGTCCCTGGCCGATGCGGTCAAGAGCTATCTGTTTAACGCCCAGCTCTTGGTCATGCCGGGCGAAGACCGGCTCGTACTGCTGGCCCCGACCGAAACCCGCGACAATCCAGCCGCTTTTGCCGCCGCCGAAAGCCTCGCCAGCCGTAATGGCCCGATTGGCCGCGTCGAGTATGTCGATGTGCGCCAAAGCATGCGCAATGGCGGCGGCCCGGCCTGCCTGCGTCTGCGGGTCGTGCTGACCGAAGCAGAAATCGCAGCGGCCAACCCGGCCCAGCGCATGACCAACGATCTGGCCGCCCGCCTCAACCAATGGGCCGAAACCCATTACCGCGACCAGCTTTACCCGAAGGATTTGGCCGATCCCAAGTTGCTAACCGAAAGCCGCGAAGCGCTGGATGCCCTCACGGGGATCTTGGGTCTTGGCGGGGATTACTACCCGTTCCAGCGGGGTTAAGACCTGGCCAGCGGGCTTAAGACTCGGATTGACGGGCTGCGAGGCTCTGGCGGACCACCATCAGAGCTTCGCGGTAGCGGCGCGAAACCGGCACACTGAGTCCGCTATCCAGTTCGAGAACATAGTCCCCAGATCCGGTGGATTTCATCGTCGTCACCGCACTTGGGTGGACAATCCATGACTTGTGGCAGCGGACAAACCCCAGATCTGCCAGCCGCTCATAGGTGGCGCTCAGGGTATCACGCACCAGCCGGGGTTTTTGTCCTCTGTAGTACTGTTCCACATAGTTTGAAGCGGCGGCCACCGCCACCAGTCCCCCCGCCTCGCGCGTCAGATCCGGGCTGAGAACAGGCTCAGGAGCCCCGACTATGCCCCCGAGCAGACGGCGGTACTCGATGAGATTGAACACCAGAACCAGCACCACAAAGGTGGTGATATCAACTGAGAACTCATAGGCATAGGCAAGGATCCAGGTCTTAAGATCTGTACCAAATTGATAGATATCCCCTCCGCTTAGAACCGGCCACAACAGGAACCGGATCAGAACCATCAGGCTCGTGTGGCATAGGCTGAACACGACCGACGCGACGGCATAAAGGCTCAGACTGACCGCCCCCCACCCATAGGGCCGCAACCGCCGCACCAGATGCTCAAGAAACGGCGTGCATGCCAAGATCGCGGCGACACTGGAACACTCTTCCAGAGCCGGACGCCACAGTGGGATCATCTCGTCTTGCAGCCCGGCCCGGATGTGAATTGACAGGGTCTGTGCAAGGGCTGCCAAAAAGAAAAGTCCGGCCACTATGGGGAACACCGAGCGCCCGCCGCTTGTCCCGCCCGGATCGCGACTAATCCCACCGTCCTGCCGCTCGTCCCGAACCGCCCGCCTCAAATCCCACAGGTCTTTGATGGAATTGGGAAAACGGGTTTTAGCAGCCTTATCGGACCCAGACGGAGGTGCCTTCGTGAACACTGACTCTTCTGACTTCACCCTATCCCCCCCTCAACGCCGTTATGATTTGGACTGGCTAAGGATCGGTGCCTTTATCCTGCTGATCCTTTACCACATTGGCATGTTCTATGTGACATGGGACTGGCATGTGAAAAGCCCGCGCCAGTCAGAGACCCTTGAGGTCTTCATGATGATCACCAACCCTTGGCGTATGAGTCTGTTGTTTCTAATTTCAGGGTTCGCGCTGCGTTCAATCCTCGTCCGGGCTCAGCAAACCGGGGCGCAAGGGCGGACACTTCTGAATCGGCTTGGGTTTCTGTTTTGGCCCCTCTTGTTTGGCATGTTTGTTATTGTGCCACCCCAATCCTATTTCGAAGTGATAGAAAAACTTAATCTGTCCACTCTCAGCTACACTGAGTTTTATACCCGCTATGCGACGGCCTCTGGTCAATGGTGCTTGGATGGCGACTGCCTGACCACCCCGACGTGGAACCACCTTTGGTTTCTGGCCTATCTCTTGGTCTATACAGCGATCATCGGTCTTTTATGGTGGATCCGACCGCTTCGGACCCTGAGTCAGCGCCTGTTTCGCGCCTTGACCACTGGCCACGGCCTTTGGATCACACCGCTGATCTACCTTGCGGTGATCCGGGTCGGACTCTTTCCCTTGTTTGAGATCAGT
>JBKBWB010000327.1:0-2528 GCA_046289215.1 Asticcacaulis sp.
GCTCATATCGCCGCTGCGTACCCCTTGGGCCCCGAGCCACAGCACAGCCACGATGCCGCCAAAGATCAGCGTAATGACCATGGCCGTCATCACCGCCCGGGCAGTCATGCGCACGACCGAGGTCTTGAACGCCAAATTGACCGCTTCGGCAAAGCGTTGGCTGGCCAAGGCCTCGCGACCAAACGCCTGGACGGTTTCGAGCGCATCGAGGTTTTCGCCCGCGGCCCCCACGGCCTCGGCAAACCGGTCTTGGGTCTTGGTCGTCAGCTTGCCCACCTGACGGCCAAAGATAAACAGGGGCAGCAGCACAACCGGAAAGATCAGCAGCACCAGGCCGGTCAGGCCCGGGCTGACCACCAGCAACATCGCCAGCCCGCCAACGAGGCTCAAGGCATTCCGCAGCGCCAGCGAGATCGACGTGGTCGTCAGGGTTTCTAAAAGCTGCACATCTGTCGTAAGCCGCGACAGCACTTCGCCCGTGCGGGTGCGAATGAAAAACGCCGGGTCGAGCTTCAGGACGTGGGCATAGGTATCAATCCGAAGGTCGGCCACCACCCGCTCGCCCACCTTGGTGACAAAGAAATAGCGCAGAGCCGTGGCGATGCCGAGCACCAGCGTCACCAAGCCTACCAGCACAAAGGCCTGATCCGCCGCCGCGGCATCGGCCGCCGTCAGATGATCCACCAGCGTCTTGACTGTCGCCGTCAGCGCCAGGGTCGCGCTGGTCGAGATCAGCATGAACAGGAGCGCCAGCAAGCCATCACCCCACTGGCGGCGCATATAGGGCCACAAGCGCATCAGGGGCGTAAGGTCCTTGCTCTTATCGCGCTTGCGGGCAGACTCGGCGAGTTGTTCGGCCAGCACCTTACCGGGGCTGGGGCGATCCTTGACCAGGTCGGTCGGGGGGGTATCGGTCATGGATAGGGATATAGGCTGCGCGGACCCGCCTGTCATGCCCTTGCATCCGTCGCGCAACTGTTATATGTACGCGCCCTCGCCCGCCATCTGGCGGGTTTTCCGTTTTCTCGCGTCCCGGAGCATCCGGGGCTGCCGACACCACAATTGGATCTTGAGCCGATGAAACAGGACATCCATCCGGACTATCACTTCATCACCGTGGTGATGACCGATGGCAGCAGCTATCGCACCCGCTCGACGCTGGGCAAGGAAGGCGCGACGCTGAACCTCGACATCGACCCGAAGACCCACCCGGCCTGGACCGGTGGTAACGGGGCTATGCTGGATCGCGGTGGCCGCGTCTCGCGCTTCAACTCGAAGTTCGGCGCCTTCCTCAAGAAGTAATCGGTCCTCACGATCCGAATGCTTTAAACCGGCTCTCCGTGTGGGAGCCGGTTTTTTTGCGTGTGGCGTTTGGTGAAAAAAAAGCCCCCCGGATCCGGAGGGCTTGTATGATCTTGAAGACCTAAGCCTCAGCCGCCGAAGGCTTCTTGCAGGCGCTGCATTTGTGTCAGGACGGGGTTCAGGGCTTCCGGTGCGGTGGCGCTGTCGTCAGCGAACATACGCTTGTCCAGGTACGTGACGCGCTCATAGAGGCGGGTGGCGCGATCCAACAGCACCAGCAGACCCTCGGGCAGGGTCGAGCCGTCGCTGGGTGTGGCGGGATTGTGAGCCACGATATGGGTCACGCGGTAGCGGTCCTGACAGGCCTCAGCGGCGTCCATGTCGCCTTCACGCACCGCGCGCTGGACCAGCAGCCAGGAGGCAATCTGCATCAAACGGGTGGTCAGTCGCATGCTTTCGCCCGCATAGGCGAGCGCCGTGTCCCGGTCGAGCATGCGCGAGTCCCGGCGGCCTTCGCCATCGAGATAGGCCGCCGTTTCCTCAACGAGGGCCATGCCCTCCTTAAAGGTACGGTCAAACAGCTCTGAGCGGGCAAAATCGCGCACCACATCGGCACGGACGGTATTCAGAGGAATGGCGACGCTGTCTGACATGCTTTTAAACCCTTTACTGTTTCGGCACGCCCGGGTGCCGTCCTGATCCGGTTTGCAATGGCTATGCCACGACAGGGCGCCTCCGAATGAGACGCCGCCACATATGGCCTATAACACCTAGCGACCCTTAAAAGAGAATAAAGCATCGGCCGCGGATTTGCTGTCGCGTTTGCGGGCCAGCTTGTCTTCGGTGCGGCTGATTTCGCGTTTGAGCCGGGCGATCCGATCTTCGAGGGCCTCAACACTCCAGAGGTCCAGGTCGTCGCGGGCGAGGGCGTCTAAGGTGGCGGTCTGTCCGGAGGAGCCCAGTGGCAGGTCATCAATCATGATCGGTTTTCCTGAGTTCAGGGGGCGACGGTGTTCACGCTGGCGCTCGACGCGACAAGCAGAATAAAACGCTTGGGGTGAAGACTTGGCAAGCTGGGAAAAGGTCAATGCAACACATTGCGATACGCGGCGGCGCTGGTCCGGCGGACGCACTTTATCTCGAAAACGGTCCCACTCCAGAGCCGGGTCCCGGTGAGGTCCGGATCCGCGTAGCCGCAGCGGGGGTCAATCGGCCAGATCTGGTCC
>JBKBWB010000006.1:0-19980 GCA_046289215.1 Asticcacaulis sp.
CGGGGGCCAGATCCTTCTACGGGGGCCAGATCCTTCTACGGGGGCCAGATCCTTCTACGGGGGCCAGATCCTTCTACGGGGGCCAGATCCTTCTACAGGGGAAAGTGGGCAAAATGTCCACCGGCTGACGGACGGATTTTGCTGGATCTTCGCGCCGAGTGCGGTCAAATCAGGCCATGATGTTATCTTGGCTCCGAAGCGTGGCCGATCCGAGCCCCAGCGGGCCGCGTTCGGACACCATCGACCAGCTCGCCCTGCGCCGAAATGCCCTGCAACTGATCTACCTGCGGGGCATGGCCTTCTATGTCCAGATTCTGGCCATCCTGACGGCCCATTTCGGCTTGCATCTCGTGATCCGGTTCGAGGCCATGTTGGGGGTGTCGGCCCTGCTGGTGGGCTTTAACCTCGTCTGCCTTTGGCGTTATCGGTCGCGCCAGCCGATCAGCGCGCTGGAACTGTTGCTGGGGCTCGGGGTCGACGTGCTGGCCTTGACCGCGCTTCTGGCTCTGAGCGGAGGCAGCGCCAATCCGTTCATATCCTTGTTTCTGGTGCCGGTCATCTTGGGGGCGGTGCTGCTCAGGCCGGTGCATGCCTGGGCGCTCTATGGCCTGACACTCGTCTGTTATGGCGGCCTGACCCTGATGCGTCAGGATCATGTGATGTCCCACGGCCCCAGTCATGACGGGATTTTTGACCTTCATGTCCATGGCATGATGATCGCCTATGCCTTGTCCGGGGCCCTGATCGTCGGGTTTGTCAGCCGGATCCGCGCCAATCTCGATCAGCGCAATCAGGAGCTGGCCGCCTTGCAACAACAGGCCGCCGAAGAAGCCCAGATCCTGCGCATGGGGTTGCTCAGTGCCGGGGCGGCCCATGAGCTCAGTACCCCCCTGACCACGGTCGGCGTAACGCTTCAGGACTGGATTGATTTGCCGCTGGACCCGGACCCGGTCCGGGCCGCTGCCGAGGTCCGCGCCGATGCCGAGCGGATGATGATCCAGATTGCCCGCTGCAAGACCATCGTCTCGGACATTCTGGCCGCCTCGGGTGATGTGCGCGGCGAGGGCGGGGCGGTTCAGTCCCTCCGCGCCGCGGTTCAGGACACCGTCCGGGTCTGGGCGGATCTGCATCCCGATATCCAACTGGACGTTCAGATCCGCCTGCCTGAGACCCCGGTGCTGTTTGACCGGATCTTGCAGCAGGCTGTGTTCAACGGGCTCGACAATGCCGCCGAGGCCTCGCGTAGTGTGGACCAGGCGGACGTGCGCATCATGGCGGATCTGTTCACGCCCGCGGGCCGAACCGACGAAAACTGGTTGCGGATCAGCCTCTCCGATCAGGGGCCGGGCTTTGATCCCGCAATCGCCGCCCGTATCGGCCAGCCCTATGCCACCACCAAGGCCCCCGGCGCGGCGGGTCAAGGGCGGGGTCTGGGTCTGTTTCTGGTCACCAACCTCTTGCGCAAACTCGGGGGGCAATTGGAAATCATGCCCCCGGCTCCGGCTTCAGAGCAGGGGCTCTGGCGCGGGGCGCATCTGATCCTCAGCTTTCCCCTGTCTGCGATTTCCGTGTCCGCTTCCGAATAGGCTCTGTCCGAAAAGGCCCTCTATGTCCCGTATCCTGATCCTCGATGACGATCTGGCTCTGGCCGAGACCCTGGCCCGTTCGCTCAGTCGGCGGGGGCACACCACCGCCGAAGCCCATAGTGCCGAAGAGGCCCGCGCCCTGCTCGAGCGTTTTTCACCCGACTGCGCGGTGGTGGATCTGCGTCTCGGGGGCGGTGAAAATGGCCTCGTCTGTGTCCGCGATCTGATGGCCCATAATCCGGCCATGCGGGTGGTGGTCCTGACCGGCTATGCCAGCATCACCACCGCCGTTGAGGCGATCAAGCTCGGGGCGTGCCATTACCTGACCAAGCCCGCCAGTCCGCAGGATATTCTTGACGCCTTTACCCGAACCGAAGGCGAGACCGACGTGCCGCTGACACCAAGGCCAAGTTCGCTCAAGAACCTCGAATGGGAGCGCATCAACGAGGTGCTGGTCGAGACCAACTATAATATCTCCGAGACCGCCCGCCGCTTAGGCCTCCACCGCCGTACCCTGGCGCGCAAGCTAGAAAAGCGGGTGGTGAGCTAGGGCAGAGGATCTGGATCCGGATCCGAAATTTCGGCCAGGCGGATCAGGTAGCCGTCCGGATCCTGAACGAGGCATTCTCTTTGCCGATGTGTGATATCGCCTTCGGAATAGGCGCTGTCCATCAAGGGCCGGAACAAGTGGTAGCCGCTCAGCTCAAGACGCTCAAGGATGGTGTCCAGATCCTCCACTTCAAGCTGAAGGTTCATGCCGCGGCCAAAGGGATAGTTCATAGGGGCGACGACCCAGGCGTCTTGATCTACCGCATCAAACGTATCCAGCATGAGATGCGCCTGACCGCGTTCCAGATAGACAAAGCGGTCTTCATCACGCGCAAAACGCACGCAAAAGCCCAGAAGGTCGCAATAAAAACGTCGGCTCTGGGCCGTATCCCGAACCAACAATTCCGGAACCAAGGCTGGCCAGACTGTGTTTAATGAAGGGGTCATGATGCGATGTCTTTGTATTGTAGACCCCATTCCAGCTTACGGAACGGGGCCTTGGACAATTAAGGGTTAGGCTTCGCGGCGTACGACGAGCTGGGCCTGCCCATCCGATGTTCGATCGAATGAGCAACCTTCGGCATTGATCGTCGCCGTGATCTGACTGCGCAGATTGCTGAAGCTTTCGAAACGTACCACGTCAAGGGTTTGGTCAAATCGGATCCCGATCCGGCGGGTAGCGGGCCCCCCGGACAGATGGGTAATCCGCCCTGAAAACGGTTGCCCAAGGTAGGTTCCGCACACCCGGTCCCCCTCGGCCAGTTCCTTGTTGATAGTCCCTTGTGCCGCCTTTGTGGTCAGTTGGGCACACAAGGTGTTCCAGTCGCGCGCACCGTGCCGTTGCGCGATCATTTCAAGGGCCTGAGCGTGCTGGATTGATACCCCCTCAAGGCTCAAAGCGGCCTTAAGGGCACGGGCTTGAGCCTTAGCTTCTCTGACGGTCATGCCGATCTCTCCACCTTCGCCAGGGGCTGAACCTTTCGCAAAGCCGTTTTCAGCAGCCAGAGAGCGAGCACCAGAACCCCGAGATCGGCCATGGGAAACGCCAGCCATAGACCCGGCTCACCCCACCAGACTGTAGACCCGAAAATTAGAATGGGCATCAGAAGCCAGGGCTTGACCAAGGTCAGAAGGGCCGTACGTCCGGGCTGGCCGAGAGCCTGAAAATACAGCGCAAGCACCAAGACCGGACCAGAAACGGCATAGAGCAGCATCATGGGGCGCAAAATTCGCGCCACGGTCTGGATCACTAGGGGATCTTGGCTGAACCAGCGTCCAAGGGTCTCACCGGCAAACAGTCCCGTCAGGGCAACGGCTGCGGACCAGCAAAAGGCAACCCTCATCGCCAATTTCAAAGCGTATTGGGCCCGATCCGGTTGACCGGATCCCACGGCTTGGCCGCAAAGACTTTGACTTGCCATGGCAAGCGCCAAGGCTGGCAAGAAGGCGAACCCCAGCAACCGCGTGACCCCACCATAGGCGGCGACAATCGCTTCAAAATCGGGTCCGGCCTGTCCCCGCAAGGCCATCAAGACACTGGCCGAGGTGAGGCCAAGTCCTAGAAAACCGAGACAAAGGGGTAAGCCCAACCCAAGCAGAGAGGGCCATTCGCTTGTCCAGCTTTTCAACGTCCAAGGAAGGGCGAGCTTAGAGGGTCGACGTGATCGCAGTGCCAGCAGAAGGATCAGGCCGATCCCTTGGGCCACGACCGTACCAAGGGCCGCACCAACGATGCCCAGACCCAACACAGCAAGAGCCAGCCAGTTTGTAGCGATGTTCAAAAGATTGATCAGCACAGACAGCAAGGCAATCTCTTGGGTTCTGCCTTCGCTCCGCAAAGCGTCCGCATGGACGCCAAGCAGAAATGAGACCGGGCTTCCCAGCAACAAGGGCCAAAGAAATGTCTGCGCAAGGTCCGCAAGGATCACATTCCCGGCGGTGATTGCGGTCAAAAATCCGGGGCCAAAGATGAGGCCCACACTGATCAGCAACGCCGAGACCATCAGGGCCAGACCATGGGCTCCGGCAAAGATCGTGGAAGCCTGCTCATACTGATGGGCCCCCAGACGCCGGGCCATCAAACTGGCCATGCCGCCGCCCACCAAGGTTGAAAGGGCGGTCATCAGCATTGTCACGGGAAAGCTTAAGCTCACTGCTGCCAAGGCCTCGTCCCCGAGATAATGGCCGACAAAGACGCCATCGACGAGGGTCAAAAGGCCACTCATCGCCAGGACGATAACGAGTGGACCCGCGGTCTTTAAAAACACCTCTCCGACCGGGGCGGAGACAAAATAATCAGCTGAAAGGGACTCGGTATGCTGTACCGACATCACGCACTCCTCGGATGAGGCATTTCCTGAAGGATGGGGCCTGCGTTACCAACCGCGAAATGCATCGAGGGTGAGATGTCTTCAATCCGGGCTTCACCGTGACTTTCGTCTGCAGGCGGCAGGTGCCCGGCACCTGAACGTCGGCATAGACGTATGAAGATGGCCCTGTCAACATGATCCTGGTTGCGTGAGTTTAGGCAAAGGCAAGGGGATTAATGCGGATAGCCATTGTTGGAGCGGGGATCGGGGGTCTGGCTTGCGCCTTGTTGCTGAGTCAAAAGCCATTTGAAATCACAGTGTTTGATCAGTTTGAGACCCCATCTCCCGTTGGGTCCGGACTGGTGATCCAGCCTGTGGGGCTTTGGGTTCTGGACCAGTTGGGTCTGGGCGATCTGGTCCGGTCTCGGGGGGCGACCTTGAGCCGGATCTACGGCACCTGTGCCCGAACCGGACGGCCAGTGCTGGATGTCCACTATGGACCATCCGAAAGCCTCAAGAGCGGGCTTGGTCTGCATCGCGCGGCCTTGTTTGATGCGCTCTATCGGGCGGCTCAGGCCGTGACGCCGGACTGGCGAACGGGCCAGCGCGTCGTCAGTCAGGAGCGCGGCATCCTGACTCTGTCAGACGGAACCGTAACCGAGCCCTTTGATCTCGTGATAGACGCGAGCGGCGCGGCCTCGGCCCTCTCGCCGCTCAAGGGCAAGCCCCTCACTTATGGAGCGGTATGGGGGACCGTGGACTGGGTTGATGGCCCCATGCCCGTCGATCAGCTCAGCCAATGTTACCGCCGCGCCGACCGGATGATCGGCATCTTGCCAGTTGGCCTTCTGCCGGGTGATGCGAAGCCTAAGGCGGCGCTGTTCTGGCTCTTGCGCGCGGATGGATATGAAGCCTGGCGCAAGGCGGGTCTGAGGGTCTGGCGGGATGAGGCTGTGGGCCTTTGGCCTGCGCTGGCGCCGTTTATCGACCAGATTACCGACCCGGCCCAGATGACCTTGGCACGCTATACGCACGGCACACTGTCCAAGCCATGGTCAAAGGGGCTCGTCCATATCGGCGACGCGGCGCACCGTACCAGCCCGCAATTGGGGCAAGGGGCCAATATGGCGCTGCTAGATGCCTTTTCCCTGTGGCGGGCGATTCAGGCCTTGCAACCTGGCACCCCCATCGAGGCGGCACTTCAGGCCTATGCTCACGAAAGACGCGGCCATGTCTGGGCTTATCAGACCATCAGCGCCATGTTCACCCCGGCCTATCAAAGCGACAGCCGCATCTTGCCGCCGCTTCGTGACCACATCCTGTATCCCTTTAGTCGTATACCGCCTATGCCGTGGCTATTGAGCCGGATGGTTCGTGGGGACTTGGTTTCGCCCTTGTCAGGTATGGACTGAAGCCGGTTCAATCAAAGTCAAATAGCTCGCCCAGGAAGCTTTCCTTGCGCTTCTTCTTGTAGCGGTAATAGTCGTCGTCATCGCGCTTATAGGCCTTTTTCGGGTCGTAATAGCGCGGATCGTGCGATCCCGGGTAGGGAGCCTGAGGTGCCGAGGGGTATGGCGCCGATTGAGGCGGCTGGTGGTGCGCCACAGGTGGAACTGCCTGTTGCGGCGCTACGGGTGTTACAATGGTTCCGGATGCGCTCATGCCGCGCTCAATGATCTTGTCGAGCTCGCCGCGGTCGAGCCACACCCCACGGCACTTGGGGCAATAATCGATCTCGACCCCGCTACGCTCCGTCATCACAAGCGTTTCATTATCAACCGGGCAGCGCATGGCATCCTCCGTCATTTGAACATCTTATGACATGGGGTGTGACTGCATTGGGTCAAGTCACTGATAATGGCTCCCCAAAGAAATCATCCTCCAAATCCGGCCTGAAAAGTCGTGGGGGTAAGGCGGACTAGTCACAGAAGACGTCCGTTGGCTCATCGAGTGCGGTGACGAGTGTTTTTAGATCTTCGTATTTCGCGCTGACGATAAGTTCAGTATCAACTTTTAAGTTTGTATTGCCAGATACACGAACGCCATCACAGCAAAAGCAAACCGCAATCTCACCGATCTCTTGACCTTGAGCATTATAGTATCGGAAAAAATGATGCGGGATAAAGCAGGCGGCCATGTATTCTGGCAGAGGTGTCAAAAACAGTGATTTTTCCAATTTGTATCGTTGTGCCTGTGTTAAGCGCCGACCCTGAGGGTGACTGAAGATCGGCTCGCCATTCTGATTGTAGTCAGTATTGACAAAAAGCCGGACTTCAGTGGCGTTCGGAAACGGGTTTTTAACCGACCGGTCCGGTACAAGGCCGTCGCACGCACCTAGGACCAGGGCCCCCAACAGCAAGACCAGCAACGGCTTGAAGCTCTTTACATAGTGGTCAAATTTATTCTGATAGATTGTCAAGAATTTTTTCACTGCGTAACTCACGAAAAAAGAAAAAATAGGAAGAAAGTGCAATAGGCATGAATATTAAAAAAAATTGGGATGGAAAATTCAAGAATAAAATATGCGGCTATTGCGAGCAAGTTCGAGCTCCAAAGAGGGAGGATAATGGCTCTGATCATTCCAACTTGGAGCGAAACAAAGGCACTTTGAAAGCCGCGAGAGGTCGTCTGTAACCTTGGGAATTGCGCCGGGGCGCGAGATACGGAACCCCGTTGGACAATCCATCAATCGGCGGTTATGTCAGACGGATATGGGACTAAGCCTATAATTAAGTGGAATTATTGCAATTGGTACAGCGTTGTGAGGGGGGAGTCTGGTGAAGTCGATTAGCGTAAATGAGACGCCACAGCACGGCTGGGGTCATGTCGTTGAATTGGAAGATCGTTTTGTGCCTATGGTCGAGCGATTGGAGCAGCTGGCGGCCCGGGATATAGCCATTTATCGCCGCCGTGTCGTTGCGGCCGGTTTGCTGGGTTACGGCGTTCTGGGTGGCCTGACACTGAGCTTTGTCGCGCTTTCAGTCCTCATGGTTGTCCTGCTGCAGATTTTGTCATCAGGCCACTGGCTGATGCTAAAGTTATTACTTATTTTTGGAGTGCTCTCGCTGTCTCTCGTTCGCGCCTTGTGGGTGAAGTCCGAACCTTTGGATGGGGTCGCCGTCACCGCCAAGGAGGCTCCGACCTTGTTTGCGGTTTTGGACAGGATCCGGTCTGAGACGGGCGGCCTGCGCCTCGATGATGTCCGGATTACCAATGAGATGAACGCGTCAATTATCCAGCAGACGCGCTGGGCTTTTTGGGGGACGCGAAATGTACTCAATCTCGGCTTGCCCTTGCTTCAGGGGATGCGGCAAACCGAGGTGGAAGCCATTATTGCCCATGAGTTTGGTCATTTTGTCGGCGCTCACGGACGCTCGACGGGCTTTGTCTACGGCATCCGGCGGCGTTGGAGCCAGGTCGGTGAGCGCCTTGCGGGTGGGATCGTTGGGGACCAACTGAGAAAATACTTCAATTGGTATGGCCCTTGGTTTGCGGCCTACAGTTTCGTTCTGGCGCGCAGACAGGAATATGAGGCTGACCAGCTCGCCGCGACCCTCTCGGGGGCGCAGGTGTTTGCAGACGCCCTGGTCCGTATCTATTTTCAATTTGATCGGACAGATGCGTTTTGGCCCAATCTGTGGTCCCAATCCCCGCAGCAAGCGGCCCCCCCAGCGTCTCCCTTTACCTTGCTGGGCCAATGGCTAGTTGACGCCGAACCTCCAGAGCCAAAGGCGCTCGAACGGGCCCTCGCTGTTTCGGCGGATTTGCATGATACCCACCCCACATTGTCGCAACGGCTGGCGGCTCTGAACGTCGAGCCGCGCTTGCCCCCTCCGTTGGAGATACCGGCGTCCATGACCCTTTTGGCAGAGGCGCTGGACCCGATCCGGGCAAAATTCGATGCGCATTGGCATGCAGAAGCCGATGAAAATTGGGCAGAAAACTATCAGGAGCGACAGGACGCCCTTGCGGACCGGCAGAGGCTTGAGGCCTTGGCTGCAACCGGGGCGGCAACCCAAGACGATCTTTATCAACTGGCTGAGCATGTGGAATTAATCGACGGGCGAGCGGCCGGAGCGGCGGCCTTTGCCCAAGTCCTGACCCTCTACCCGGATGCCCATATTGCGCGATACCGTTATGGGTATGCTTTGCTCGAACAAGGGTTGGACGCCGGGATCGAACCCTTGTTGGCCTCCGCACGGGGCGCACCCGGGTTGAAGGTCCATGCCCTGAACCGGATCATCGACTTTTTGTTCGAGACGGATCGATCCGAAGAGGCCAAGGCCTATTGTGCCGACCTTGCTGAAGCGGAAGCTGAGCAAGAGAAAAGACAGACGGAAGAGGGTACGATCGATGAAGCCGTTATCCTGCGACCATTGGAACCGGAACTAAGTGCGCGTCTGAAACACCTGGCAACCGACTTAGTGGGGGTCAAACGCATCGATGCGGCGCAACGCGACTTGATTTATTCTAATTCACCGCAGATCGTTTTGATTTACACGCCATTTTTGAAAAGAGTCGAGGCTGAATTCATAGATCGCATTCTAGAAGCTTTATCACCTGCGGGTGATATGCTGGCGATTCAAAACAATGCTTCGCGAAAATGGTTGCTTGATCGGATCCGGAAACTGCCGAACAGTCGTATTTATGATTAGTGTGCCTGCGAAGAGCTATTAAAATCAGGCACAAGACAGGGGCAGGGTTTGTTTTTCGAGAGTAAGATTTTTCGCGGCTGGTATGGCGGCATGATGCTGTTGTGGCTGCTGTTGTTCGCGCTGCTGAACTCGATCCCCTTTTTGCTCGAGCATTGGCATTATCCGGCGATCATGGTGCTGGGGGCGTTTGTTGCCGGCCTGACGCCCGAAGGGGGCGGGGCAGTGGCGTTCCCGGTCCTCAGCATCTTTTTCGACATCGAGCGCGAAATGGCGCGCGACTTCAGCCTGATGATCCAGTCGATCGGGATGACGAGCGCCAGTGTGTGGATCCTGACGCGCAAAGGTGTCCGCTTGTCCGTCTATGCGCCGGTGCTCTGGTTCCTGCCGCTCGGTTTTGTCGGCTTCGTGCTGGGCATGCTGCTGCTTCAGGCGATCCCCGTCTTTATCATCCAGGCCCTGTTTCTCAGCCTGATCCTGACCTTCGCCCTGGCCTATAGCTGGGGCAAGCATCGGGGCAGTGAGCCCGCCCTGGTGATCAATGGCCGGGGGGACAAGGCGCTGTTGGCATGCGCCTTGATCGTCGGGGGACTGTGCGCCAGCCTGTTTGGCACAGGGGCGGACATCATTCTCTACACCGTCCTAGTCACCCGCTTTCGCATGGACGAAAAAGTCGGCACGCACATGAGCATCATGCTCATGGCCGCGATCAGCGTCTTTGGCTATGCCTACCGCTTTTTCTGGGATGGCGCGATTACGGACTATCAGATCCGCACATGGCTCTGCGCCTATCCCGTGGTGCTGTTGATGGCCCCATTTGGCAGCTATATCCTTCAGAAGTTGAACGTCGAATGGATGCTGCGCGGCGTTGTCGCGCTCAACATCTTCCAGATGGTCTATTTCAACCTGAAAAATCCGACCTGGGAAAAGCTCGCCTGGTCCTGCGCCAGCAGCGTCATCCTGTTCGCAATCTTCTGGATCGCCCTCACGCACCTCGCCCAACGGAGGCCGTCAAAACGCGCGGCGGAACCATCTGGCTGAGGGGTGAGGGGGGTGAGGGCGCACGTGCGTCACGTCTGACGCATTGCGTGTCGAAGACGGCTTTGAGCCGTAGAGATTTTTTTCCACCGCGGTCAGTCAATAAAAAGACATGCCCATCAAAAAATCCAGTCCAATAGCTTCGTCAAAAAACTTCTCTGTGGTGGGCCGTTGATTGGCCCGTCGTAAGTGGATTCCCAGCGAAGATTTGCGAGTTCTTCTGGGTTCGTTGCGTAGTATGCTCTGTCTTCCGCCGTTCTTGCCATTACCTCGGGCTGAGCACAAAAAAAGGTTTCAAATTCGTTCTTCGGCTCGCGGACCAGGCACGCTTCATCAGAGGCCCACTGCGGCAAGTCGTCTATCGGAATAACCGATGTGTCACGACGTATCGCGAGCTTCTTTAGGCGTCGGGCGTCGCGCACAAACAGCCAACGCGCCTGATCCGGCTGGCTCAAGCGGTCCGCGTCTTCTTCATTTTCGGGCAGGCCGTTCGCGAAATCATCGATCGAAATGGCGGACAACTCATTCAGGACTCGGTCAAACTGGCCCATTTCGCGCCAAGCATTCAGGACTCGCAAGCGTAGTGTCATAGAATTTATGTCAGAAGGGTTGGCTGATATGCCCTCGGCAACGGATAGAAAGGCTTGGCGATAGCGCGCCTTCCATTCAGCATTGCCTTCAACATACCAAGTGGCTCTTAGTAAATGCCAGACGTAATCGGATGATTTCGGATTGAGCGACTTTTCGAGCCAAGCCACGCGGTAAAGCGACGATTCCGTTTTTACAAGAAGCTTATATTCTGGCGATCTGATTATGACCTTAAGTGCTTTTAACTCCTCAAGAGAGAAGTCCCTGTATATTATAAGCCGATTACCCGGGCATTCTGGGTAAGGAATATGGCCACCCATTGAATTGATTGGGCGGCCATCTGGGCCAGTCGTGTCGGATGTGAAGGAAGAAAATGACGTCGCATAGAACTTCTGCTTACCAATCGGACACGTGTATCGACTGATCGTGAGTGTTGTTGCATTCAATGTTGACGATACGGTGATAAGGCAAAGACCTGCCAGAATCCAAGAGATTGAACGCATACTTTATGATCTCCCCCTGTCTGCACGAATGAGTATAGATATAAATCGTCCGGCAGGGCAAGCTCAGGTTGTGCATATCTGTTATTGTGATTCTTGTGTCTTGTTTTGCGTGGCAGACTCGCTTCCACCCGAGTGTGCAAGTCTCCACAACCATCAGCCAACAAAAAAAGCCGGTCGCAGTGTCCGGCTTAAACTAAGTGGCGGGGCGTTATTTAGAAGTTTAACTTAATGCGAAATATGCAGCGAGCCAAGTGTCTATATCATCTTCATTTTGTTCTTTTTCTTTCCAAGCAATAGAAAAACGCAACTCAATATATTCATTTTTGAGTAAATTGGGAACTTCGATTTCCAATCCATTATCTATATAATTTACCCAGCTAAGGCCTTTAAGGCTTTGCGTAGCAAAGCGCTTTGGAATTAAACTCTTATATGCTCTATAATTTAAACAATCTCCATCATCAGTGCCTAAGCTCAGAATAAAGTTTTCATTCTCCCAGCATTGGGCATCTAAATTTTGACCGGATTCCGGCCCACCTTTAACTTTACAGTTTGGTTCAAATTTACAGATAGCTTTAAATCTAACTTGATCTCCTTTGGCCTTAATATTCCATATAAATACTCGGCATTCTGAAATTTTAATCTGCACAGGGAGAACAGGTGCGGATACTGCATCTACGGCCATAGACTCTAAAGATCCGCTGTAATCTAGATAACCACGAATTTCTCCCAAGGGTGTTTGATAAATTAGTTCAGCTTTTTTTGAGGGCATATTATTGGTGGTTCGACTTTATCAATTGAATTACACAATAATATCAAACCAAAAATATCATCGAGTCAATGACTTGATCGTACTTATATGCACGAACAATGGCGAACAGACAGGGTGGGATTGGCTTCTCTTTGCTTCGCCGAAACCTGCGCTTTGCTTCGGTTTACGAACCCGCTTTGATCCGTGGGTTCAAGTCCCCACGGCTGTCAACTTACACAAAGAACGGCCGCAGGGGCCGGTCTTTGTGTAAGTGGCGGACAGGGTGGGATTCGAACCCACGGTAGGCTTCCACCTACGGCGGTTTTCAAGACCGCTGCCTTAAACCACTCGGCCACCTGTCCGTGATTTTGAGTGGGTGGCGGTTCTAGCGCGGGTTTGGGCAAACGCAAAGCCCGGGGGCGCAGGATTTTTCGATCTTAACCGGACTTTTGCGCTTTGGGCCTTAAGGTTAAGCGGATTTTCTGTGGATGGAGGCGCGCTGATGGGACCGCTTGGGCTGCCATCCGGATCGATCCGAAGCCGGATGGGCTTGGGCGCGATAGCGCTGCTGCTCATCCTGCTGAGCGCCTGTGCGGGACCGCGCTATGATGTGCGCGGCGATATCCCCGGGGGTAAGCGCGGGCGTGAACCCGCGGTGGCGCGCGGCGAGGGCGGCTATCATTCCGGCAGTCTTCGGCCCTATACGGTGCGCGGCAAGACCTATTATCCGCGCATTCCCGACCGCTACGAAGAGACCGGCGTGGCGTCCTGGTATGGCGATGCGTTTCACGGCAAGCCCACATCGAACGGCGAGGTGTTCAACATGTGGGCGCTGTCGGCGGCGCATAAGACCTTGCCGCTGCCGTCGGTGGTCGAGGTGACCAATCTTGAGAATGGCCGCTCAATCCGGGTGCGAGTCAATGACCGGGGGCCGTTTATCGACGGGAGGCTGATTGATCTGTCGCGCGGGGCGGCCGAAGACCTGGGGATCCTGCGCCAAGGCATGGGCAAGGTGCGGGTGCGCTGGCTTGGCCGGGCCGAGGGCGGGCCGATCACAGCCCTGCGGTCGGAACGGGGGCCAGAACGCACTACACCGGGCCTGCCCAGCGCGCCCGAGGGGCCGTTTACGGTCCAGGTCGGGGCCTTTGGCGAGCGCAACAATGCCGCACGGCTGGTGGATCAATTGCGCGAGGCCGGGGTGGACGATGTCACGCTGGTGCGCGTTCATCCGGGGCTGTGGCGAGTCATTGTGGGCCGGTTCGACCAGCCCGATGCGGCTGAGCGGGTCCGCCAGAGCTTGCGCGATCTGGGTTATGGTCAAGCCGTGATTACGCGGAGGCCTTAAGGCCGATCTGGCTTGATCTTGCGGCCAAAAGCGACAATCTGCGCCCATGATGGCGTCTTCTGAACACTGTGAGTCTGTGATGCGGTCCGACCCGCCCGTGCGGGGCCGGTTCATCACCTTTGAAGGCGGGGAGGGCGCGGGCAAGTCCACCCAAATCCGGGCTCTGGCGACCGCCCTTACGGCGCGCGGGGTGCGGGTGGTGCTGACGCGCGAGCCGGGCGGATCCGACGGGGCCGAGGCCTTGCGCACCTTGCTGGTTACCGGCGGGGCCGATCGCTGGTCGCCGCTGTCCGAGGCCTTGCTGATGTTTGCCGCCCGCAATGACCATCTGGAGCGGGTGATCCGCCCGGCCTTGGCGCGCGGCGATTGGGTCTTGTGCGACCGCTTTGCCGATTCCACCCGCGCCTATCAAGGGGCCGGCGGCGGGGTCGATCCCGCCTTTGTCGAGACGCTCGATGCCGCTGTAGTGGGGCCGGACCAGCCGGACCTGACGCTGATCCTGGATCTGCCGGTGTCGGTGGGGCTGGCGCGGGCCCAGGCGCGCAATGGGGCGGGATCCGACGCCGAAGCCCGGTTCGAGGGCAAGGGTCTGGCGTTCCACGAGCGCTTACGGACGCATTTTCAGGCCTTGGCCGAACGCTTCCCTGAACGGTGCGTGTTGATCGCGGCGGACCAGAGCATCGAGACGCTGACGGAGGCCGTACTTGCGACCGTCGAGACGCGGCTTGGTCCGAAGCCCTTGGGCCTGCAGCCCGTCGTGAGCGGGTCCGATCATGGCTGAGATTATTGCTCACCCCCGGGATGTCTATCGCTATCAGCGCGGCGAGACCGTCGAGGCGGCGGTGCGGGATGCGCTCGAAAACGGGCGTTTTCACCATGCCTGGCTTTTGTGCGGACCCGAGGGGGTGGGCAAGGCCACCTTTGCCTATCGCTTGGCGCGCTATCTGTTGTCGCGCACCCGGGATGCCGCGTTCGGGCCGCTGGGGGTCAGTCCTGAGGATGCCGATGCCCGGCTGATCGCCGCCCGGGCCCATCCGGACCTTTTGGTGCTCGACCGCGAGGGGGATGACGGCAAGATGGCCCGTTCGATCACCGTCGATGCGGCGCGCGGCGTGGCCGGATTTTTCAGCCAGACCCCGTCGCGCTCGGCCTGGCGGGTGGCGATTGTCGATGCGGTGGACGATATGAACGTCAATGCCGCCAATGCCTTGCTGAAAACCCTCGAAGAGCCGCCGCCGCGCGGGGTGTTGTTTTTGGTCTCGCACCAGCCGGGCCGCTTGCTGCCGACCATCCGCTCGCGCTGCCGTCGGCTGGGGTTTGCCCCCTGGCCCGAGGCGGATGTCGCCGATTTTCTGCGGACCGGCGCGGGGTTGGATCCGGCCAGTGCCTCGGCGCTGGCGGCCATGGCCCATGGGGCACCGGGGCGGGGGCTGTCGCTCTATGCCCGGGGTGCGCTCAGCCTTGAGGCCATTGCGGCATCCCTCGTCGAGGGCACGCTCAAGGATCCAGCCGAGCTATTAAGTCAGTCTGACAAGTTTCGCGGCGCAGAGGGCGCGGCCCGGTTCGTCCTGTTGCTGGAGCGGATCCTTGAGGCCTTGCGCGCCCTGTCGCTCGATCCGACCACTCCGGCCCGCAAGGCCCAAGCGGCGGCGGGGCTGTGGAGCCGTCTGATGCCGCTGGCCGACGAAGCCGAGGGAATCAACCTCGACCGCGCCGACCTTTTCTGGTCTATGCAGAGCGAGCTGAACGCCCTGTCGCGGTTGTAACCTCTGATCCCGTTTGTGAGTCCCGATCCGTCCATGCTTATCGACAGCCACGTCAATCTTCATGCCCCCCAGTTCGACGAAGACCGCGCGGCTGTGATCGACCGCGCGCGTGAGGCCGGGGTGGGGCTGATGCTGAATATCTGTGACCGGGTGTCGAACTTTGACGCGGTCTATGCTGTGGCTGAGGACAACCCGGACATCTGGGCCACCGTCGGCACCCACCCGCACGAAGCACGGGAAAACCCGGACCTCAGCGTGGCCGACCTTCTGGCGCTGGCGGAACGGCCCAAGGTGGTGGGGATCGGCGAATGCGGCCTCGATTACTTCTATGACTACAGCCCCCGGGATGTGCAGCGCTTGGTGTTTCGTACCCATATCCGCGCGGCCCGGGACAGCGGCCTGCCGCTGGTGGTCCATACCCGCGATGCCGATGAGGATATGATCCAGATCCTCGAAGAGGCCCATGCCGAAGGGCCGTTCGTGTTCTTGCTGCATTGCTATACCAGCGGGGCCGAGCTGGCCCGGCGGGCCGCGGCCATGGGGGCCTATTTTTCCATGTCCGGCATTGCCACCTTCAAGGCCGCCGAGGATGTGCGGGCGGTGATCCGGGACATGCCGGCCGAGCGCCTGATCGTCGAAACCGATTGCCCCTATCTGGCCCCCGTGCCCATGCGCGGACGGCGCAACGAGCCGGCCTATATCGGCCATGTGCTGGCTAAGATGGCGGAGCTGCGCGGCTGGACGCTCGAGGAGGCCGAGGCCCGCAACACCGACGCCTTTTTCCGGCTGTTTGATCGGATCCCCCGGCCATGACGCATAAGCCCGAAATCCGTGTGACGATCTTGGGCAGTGGCTCGTCCGGGGGCGTGCCCCGCGCCGACGGAGATTGGGGCGCATGCGATCCGACCCATCCGCGCAACCGCCGCCGCCGCTGTTCGCTGCTGGTCGAGGCCCGCGATGCGAAGGTTCCAGAGGCACCGGTGACGCGGGTGGTGGTCGATACCTCGCCCGATTTTCGCGAACAGATGCTGTCGGCCGGGGTTCGCACCCTCGATGCGGTGCTGATGACCCATGATCATGCCGACCAGAGCCACGGTCTTGATGATCTGCGGGCCTTTGTCCAGCGGCGCGGCGGCGTGCGCATGCCGGTGTGGATGGACCCGGAGACTCTGGGGTCTCTGACCCATCGGTTCGACTATATTTTCGAGCGTCGCCACGACTATCCGCCGATCTGTACGGCCATGCCCCTGCCTTCGATCGGTCAGGCGTTTGCCGTGCCCGGATCGGGACCGGACCTGCCGGTTACTACCTTCTGGCAACAGCATGGCCCGATCCGCTCCGTCGGCTATCGTTTCGGCAACATCGCCTATTCCAGCGATGTTTCGGACCTGGATGAGACGGCCATGGCGGCGCTGGCGGGGCTCGATCTGTGGATCGTCGATGCCCTGCGCTATACGCCCCATCCGACCCACGCCCATCTCGACAAGACCCTGGGCTGGATCGCCGACCTCAAGCCGCGCCGGGCGGTGCTGACCAATCTGCACCACGATCTCGACTATGCGACGCTGAGCGCCATGCTGCCCGAGGGGGTCGAGGCGGGCTACGACGGTTGGGTGTCAGAATTGGTTGGTTTTAGCTAAGTTTGCCATTACAGTCGTCAATGCATCCTCAACCCTACCAAAGCCAAATATTTCTTTATGATTATCTTGGTTGTAATTTTGATCAATCAATCTAATTCTATCAGCAACATTTGAATTAGCTCGCTTGAACTGAAGTATTGCAGTTTCAAAAAAATCTAATTCATATTTTGAATGTTTTTTATTATTAATTATATTTGATAAAAATGTATATAGTAAAGCATTTTCAAATGCATCGCAGGCATTATCTGCACTCAGCGACAATCGAATGTAGTCATTAATGCAGCAAGATTTTAAGTAATGAATGTAGTTGTTTATATTATTGCGCGTTGAAAATAAATAATAACTTTGAAAATCAGAAAAGTCATCAAAAGTGCTATTAATAAATTTATACTCATCGGAAAATGATATTGGCGTCGCATTGAAAATTAATTTTTCACTAAGGAGCAATTTCAAATAATAACAACTCCAGCTTTCAATTAATCCGCACATCATCCAATAATAGCATAAGCTGGAACCAATGTTATAAAGCGGAGCGTCCTTTTTATATTTATAAGAAATATCATCGAAGCTCAAATGCGGAATTATTTTTAATATACACTGCTTATGCAAATCATTTCCATATTTACTACAAATAAGCGTTAGCAATCTCAATGGGCGCATTGAGTCAATTGATAATTTTAAAGATTCGCTAAAAGTTGAGTTTTCTTTATTGTAATTTATCACGTTAGAATACATTTGTTTTTTTGCAATTTCGGCTTGTTGATATACTAACTGCTCCCACTCCATTTGATATCTATCGTCACGGCAATATTTCTTAGCTAGCTCAATGACAATTTCTTCAGTAATCGGGTGTGGTCGGGATGCTGCGGAAAGCGCAGCAATCTTTTCTTCAAGTTCGCCAAAAAAATCATTTGCATTTTGGATGTCTACAACGCGAGCCCCACAATGTTGGGTAAGGCGTGTAGCGGTCGTGCAAAGCGCCCCTCTTTTAGCCCAGTAAAATGGATACCGTTTGGAGTGATGCCTTTCAATTGACGCAACAAGGGCTTTGTCCCATTCTCCGGACCAGCCAGCCGTGATTATACCAAAGTCGGAGAATATTGACTTCAAAAGTGCGTTTATTTTTGGTGTATATTTTTCTAATTCATCATTAGTATTTAAAATTCTGCGATCAAGATAGTCACCATGAACTTTAATAATCGTGCATTTTGAGTGCACAATTGGGGTTGCGCCTTCGGCAGTGCTATCGCTTGATATAACGGCTGGCTCAACGCCCTCATCACGAAGTGCATTTTCCAACAAACGGTCAAAGTTTGTTGTTATGACAACTTTGATATGCCCGGTTTTTATTAAGCGCGCAATAGATCTGTGAGCTAGGGTGGGTTCTTTCGGTTTAGATGAATCGTTGCCTTCAATAAATTGACTTATAATTTTTTGCCTCTCTGATTGAGTAGAGGCTACTATTTTCATTAAATTTGAATAATTTATTTCTTCACTGATGTTTTGAAGATGCCAATCCTCTGCTGTCTTGTCATCAGTTAATTCCACACCTCGTACTGATGCGATACGCTTAATAAGTTCAATCTGAATGCCCCAGCCGGTCGGGATTCCTGCGGCTGTAGACAAACCCGACCCAATAATTAGCGCACATGTTCCTGGAGCATGGTGAAGCGACAAGCTAAGCGCGTCTAATGGTGGCAACTCAAACAAGATAAGCTCCGAATGTTATTGGAAACGGCGACTAAGTCTACTTCTCTAACGCGCCTTTTGAGCCGCCTCAAAGCGGGCGGAGACCACCGGCCAGTTCACGACCGACCAGAAGGCATCGAGATAATCGCCCCGGCGGTTTTGATAGCTGAGGTAATAGGCGTGTTCCCACACGTCATTGCCCAGCAACGGCGTGCCGCGCACGGACGCCACATCCATCAGCGGATTGTCCTGATTGGGGGTGCTGCTGATCTCCAGCCGCCCGTCGGGGGTGATGATCAGCCAGGCCCAGCCGGATCCAAACTGGCTGAGACCTGCCTTGCGAAACTCCGCCTTAAAGGCCTCCAGGCTGCCAAAGCGGGCCACGAGCGCGGCTTGCAGCGCCGGGGAGGGGGCGCCCGACCGCACGACCGGGGCGAGGCTATCCCAGAAGAAGGTATGGTTCCAATGGCCGCCGCCATTGTTACGGATCGCCACCGGCAAGGTGCTCATCCGCGCCATCATCGCCTCCAGCGACAGGCCCGCCAGATCCGGGCGGGCTTTCAGCGCGGCATTGAGATTGTCGACATAGGCCTTGTGGTGGCGGCCGTGGTGGATGCGCATGGTTTCGTCATCAATCGCCGGGGCGAGGGCATCCGGGGCATAGGGCAGGGGCGCGAGGGTAAAGGGCCCCTCCACCGTCGCAACGGCTTGAGACTGGGCCGGAACCGGGGCTGAGCGGTTTGTCTGGGCCTTCGCCAGCCCCGGAACCGACAGGAGCAGCGCGGCCATGAGACCCAAACTGCCCATCAGAGCACGGGCTGACACAGGTAATTGGCTGAGGGCGCGGGCTCGGTTGGGAAAACGAGACATGGTGTCAGACCTCCGGGTTCCATTGCTCGTTGCATATAGGCGTTAAGGCTTAACGGTGAAAGGGGCAGGGCGAGGTCAGAGGTGACAGACCCCGGTTTTCCCCGCTAGCATAGACGTTGGGTGCTGATTCAAAATGCCACAAAGACAAAAGACGGGGGCCACCATGACCAATGAGATTGAACCCGTTTTGGATGCCGCGACAGGCGCTGTTATAGGCCGAACTGTAGACGGGTTTCATTCATCCCACTCGGATCCGTCTGATGACAGCGGTCATGCGTTGTGTCTGAATTGCCAGACCCCGCTGCAAGGGGACTATTGTCATGCCTGTGGTCAGGCGGCGCACAGTCATCGCACTCTGCACGGCTTTGTCCACGATCTGCTGCATGGGGCATTTCATTTCGAGGGCCGGATCTGGCACACCTTGCCGATGCTGGCGTTTCGACCGGGCACGCTGACGCGGCGGTACATTGATGGCCAGCGCATCCGCTTTATTTCGCCGGTGGCCCTGTTTCTATTTCTGGTGTTTCTGACTTTTGCCGTGTTCAGCCTCGGTGGCGATCATGCGCCCGAGGGTAAATCACACCCTGTGTCGGTCGTATCAGGGAGTAAACCCGAACAAGGCGACCCCAGGGCGGATTTGAAAACTGAGCTGTCCGAAATGAAGACGGGCAACACGACGATTGATGCGAAAATTGCA
>JBKBWB010000328.1:0-2494 GCA_046289215.1 Asticcacaulis sp.
GGCACCGTACTAAAAACAGCGGCCGGACCCGATGCTGTTCGTGAGGCCGCTCAAACTCCGGCGGATTGGGTAATGGCGGCGATTGTCGGCACCGCGGGGCTGGAACCCACCTGGCTGGCGGCGGGGACCGGGGCGGTGATCGCCCTGGCCAACAAAGAGAGCCTCGTCTGTTGCGGTCCAGCGCTGATGGCTCATGCACGGGCCCATGGTGGGCGCATTATTCCGGTCGATTCAGAGCACAGCGCGATTTTTCAGGTCTGGCAACCAGAGAGTGCCCATCGCGTCGCCCGCATTGTGCTGACGGCGTCGGGCGGTCCGTTCCGAACCTGGAGCCACGCGGCCATGCAGGCGGCGACCCCCGAACAGGCAGTCGCCCATCCCAACTGGAGCATGGGGGCCAAGATCTCGGTCGATAGTGCGAGTATGGCCAACAAAGGCCTGGAGCTGATCGAGGCTGCCTATTTGTTCGGGCTGAGCGAAGATCGGATAGGGGTGGTGATCCACCCTCAGTCGATTATCCATAGCCTCGTGGAATATCAGGACGGTTCGACCCTGGCCCAGATGGGACCGCCGGATATGAGAACGCCCATAGCCTGCGCCTTGCGTTGGCCGGATCGATTGCCCTGGAACGCCCCGGCTCTGGATCTGGCCCGGATTGGCACCTTGACCTTCGAAGATCCCGATCTTCAGCGCTTTCCGATGCTGCAGTTGGCTCGCCAGGCCTTGTCGGCGGGGGGGTATGCTCCGGCGGTGTTTAGTGCCGCGAATGAAGAGGCAGTAAAGGCTTTCCTTGACCGCAGGATCGGCTTTCTGGATATTGCGTCGGTTGTCGAAGAAACCTTATCCCGGATGGCCGGGGAAGGGCATGACAAAGCGGGGGACTGCAGGGCGCCTTTGGACGCGGCACTGGACTGGGACAAGCGGGCCCGGACGGAATCTTGCGACCGGATCGGCACCTTGTCGGCTTTGCGGCTGTAACGCTGGAGTGGTGCGCGTCGATGCTTGATGGACTTTATGTTCCCGTAACGTCTCTGCTGTCCATGCTCGTGGTGCTGTTGATCGTTGTAACGATTCACGAGTTGGGACATTTCGGTGCGGGCAAGCTGTTTGGAGTCAAGATCGAGCGCTTCTCGATTGGTTTTGGCAAGCCCATCTGGTCCCGTCGGGACAAGTCTGGCGTGGAATGGTGTCTCGCTTGGATCCCTCTTGGGGGATACGTGAAATTTGCTGGGGACGAGCATGTTTCAAGTGCGGCGCCCAGCCCTGAAGAACTCGATGTGGCCCGTCAAAAGATCGTCGCCGCCGAAGGGCCTGACGCAGAAAAAGCCTATTATCATTTCAAGCCGGTCTGGCAGCGGGCCATTATTGCCGCCGCGGGCCCGGTCACAAACTTTGTGCTGGCGATTATCGTGTTTGCCGTGTTGTTTGGTACCCTGGGTATGCCCATAAGGCCCGCTCAGGTCATGGCCATCCAGCCGGGTTCGGCAGCAGAACAGGCCGGGTTCAAGGTCGGGGATCTCATTACAGCGATTGATGGTCGTAAGATCGAGTCCGAACGTGATGCGCGGCTGGCCATTATGTTGCGTGCTGACAGTGCCACAAAATTTGAAATTCGACGTGACGGTCAAGTTCAAACATTGGTCGCGACACCGACCCGCAGGCATGTCGTCGGACAGGCGGATCATGTACGGGCGGGGGTGCTGGGCGTTCAACTCGGCGGTCGAACGTATCTCAAACGCTATGATCCGATCTCAGCTCTGGGGCAGGGGGCGCTGCAGTGCTGGCGCGTGATTGATACAAATCTGACCTATATTGGCCGCATTTTCACGGGAAAAGAATCGGGTGACCAGATCAGCGGCGTGCTCGGCATGACCAAGGTCGCAGGTGAAACCGCCCGGGAGGCCGCCAGCGTGCAGGCAGACAACAGTATCCGCGCTTTGAATACCGTGGTGGCACTGGCATCTTTGCTCGCTGTTATATCGGTTGGCATTGGTTTTCTGAACCTTTTGCCGATTCCTATTCTCGACGGGGGACACCTCGTTTTCTACGCCTATGAAGCCGTTTTTGGTAAGCCCATCCCCGCCGCCGTTCAGGCCGGGGGGTACCGGATCGGCCTGGTTCTGGTGTTGGGACTGTTTTTGTTCGCCACCTGGAACGACCTTCGCAACCTCAGTGTGTTCAAATTTATCGGGAGTCTCCTGTGATGACTGCTTGCCGTAGCCCCCTGGACACGGGTATGCCTGTCTCCGAGACGACCGCAGGGGGGGACGTTTACATGTCCGATGCTACCAAGCCCGCTTTCCGCAGCGCCATTCTGGCTGGCGCGGTTAGCGCAATGGCCTTGATGACCGCGAGCGGTGCGTGGGCTCAGTCGGCGTCGCCAACTCCGGCCCCGGTGCCAGCGTCGACAGAAGGGGCCCAGGCCCCGGCGCTATCGGGCGTTGTCAATCGGATCGTTATCCGTGGGAACGAGCGGATCGATGCGTCGACCATT
>JBKBWB010000329.1:0-2472 GCA_046289215.1 Asticcacaulis sp.
GCCCAGATCCGGCCGCTGAGAGAGGCAAGGCCGTCAAACAGCGGCACGGAGTATGCCGTCATCAGAGCGGAC
The DNA here is from genome assembly GCA_046289215.1 of Asticcacaulis sp. GTDB lineage: Bacteria > Pseudomonadota > Alphaproteobacteria > Caulobacterales > Caulobacteraceae > Asticcacaulis. The sequence continues at coordinate 73 of JBKBWB010000329.1, forward strand.
GCTGCATCCGCACACGCCGCACGGTCTGGTTCGACGAGGTCATGATCAAGGTCTCAGTGGTGACAAACCCGTTGCTGACCCGCACGCCATCGAGCAAAGCGCCTTTGGTCACGCCGGTGGCGGCAAACACGGCATCCTGGCTGACGAGGTCATGCAGGCTGTATTTGCGATCAAAGTCGGTCAGACCCAGACGCGCCGCCCGCTCGCGCTCGTCATCCTTTTTGAACACCAGACGGCCTTGGAACTGGCCGCCCACGCATTTCAGCGCCGCACAGGCCAGCACGCCTTCGGGGGCGCCGCCCTGACCGAGATAGATATCAATGCCGGTTTCCGGCTGGGCCGTATGGATTACCCCGGCCACATCCCCGTCGGTGATCAGGTGAACCCGCACGCCCGCAGACCGCAGGCTGTCGATAATGCCTTCGTGACGCGGACGATCGAGCACACAGGCGGTCAGATGTTCGAGACTCACGCCCTTGGCCCGGGCCAGGGCCTTGACGTTCTCCGCCGGAGTGGCGTCAAGGTCGATGATCCCCTCGGGGTATCCTGGCCCCACGGCAATCTTGTCCATATAGGTGTCAGGCGCGTGCAGCATGCCGCCAAACGGGGCAAAGGCCACCACAGCCAGGGCATTGGGCATGGCCTTGGCCGCCAGGGTCGTGCCTTCGAGCGGATCCAGCGCGATGTCGATCTTCGGTCCCTGACCGGTGCCGACCTTTTCACCGATATAGAGCATAGGGGCTTCGTCGCGCTCGCCCTCGCCGATCACGATCCGACCGTCGATATTCATGGCATTCAGGGCGGTGCGCATCGCGTCCACCGCCGCCTGATCCGCGTCCTTTTCGTCGCCACGGCCCACACGCGTTGCTGCGGCAATGGCCGCGGCTTCGGCCACGCGTATCGCATCAAGGGCCAGCTCACGCTCGAGATCTGAATGGCTCATGAAAATAGTCCTTTTTGTTGTGTGTCTTGAGTTTGGTGTCGCTTATTGGATTGGAGCCGGAGGCTGGACCTTGTCGCGGTTTTTTTTGGCCCAAGCCTCGATATCGACTGGCTCTTTTTCAATGCGGTCCATCAAGTTTTTGTCAAACCGTGCAAGGTGAACCTTGGCATAGGCATCAGGATCCGTCAGTTCCCAGACGAGAGCATCCGTTTCAAGTTGCAAAGTCGCCTGTACCTTTTCGACGGATTCAACCCGCCCCTTGATCTCCGCCAAAGACGGGACATCCTTGGGGGCTTCGGGGAATTCGGCCCAACGCGGATAGACCTTCGCCGACTTGGCCGCCGCCGCCGCTGACGCTGCGGCTGGGGATGTCTTGTCGATGGGCGCATCGAACGGCTGAGGCAGGGCCGCACAACCGCTGAGGGCCAGAGCAGACAGGATCATAAGGCCCAACGCGGACTGACTCCGGCGTTTGTCTGACTTAAGTCCATTCGTGCGCATAACGGGGCTCCCAACTGTCGCAATTTGCTCTTAGGCTATTGTTCGGCGGGTGAGAAGATCAACCCACCGATTCTGAGAGGGGAAATCATGACCGGGAAGACCACACCGCCCCAAGGCCGGAGCCGAAAAGCCGCTGTGAAAGCCGAGACCAAACCCCAAACCGGGCCAGAAACGGTCGAAACCCCCGCCATGACGCCCGCGCCGACTTCCGCTCCAAAGCGCGCCAGGGTTGCGCCCAAATCGGCATCAGGATCCAAGACCCACCCCACGTCCCCGCCCGAATCGGTCACGCCAACGCAAAGCGTGCGTCCCGAGGTCAAGTCAAATGCGCAACACGGGGATGTGCCCAAGCCCGATACGGACCCGACACCGCCCCCGGCAGAAACCTTTGAAACCTTATCGCTTAATCTGGCCCGTGCAGCCCTGACCGCCCAGTCGGCCTTGGCTCAGGCGGCCCTCACACAGGCCGATAAGGGCCAGAGTGCCGGTCCCGATCCGTTCAATGTCGGACCGGCCTTTACTGAGGTCATGGGTAAGCTGGCCAGCCAGCCGGACCGCCTGATCAAGGCCCAGGGCGATCTGATCAGCGGCTATGTCAATCTGTGGCAAAACGCGACCCAGCGCATGCTGACCGGGGCGGTCACCCCGGCGGCCCAAGCGGCGGACAAGCGGTTCAATGATCCGCAATGGTCAGAAAACCCCGTGTTTGATGTGATCAAGCAATCCTATTTGCTGACCGCCGGGTGGATGAACGATCTTGTGGCCGGGGTTGAAGGGGCCGATCCCCAGCTCAAGCGCCGCGCGGAATTTTTCACGAAACTGCTGACCGACGCCTTTTCACCCAGCAATTTCCTCGCCTCCAACCCGGCGGCGCTGAAGGCGTTGATGGAGAGCAAGGGGGAAAGCCTCGTGCGCGGCATGGAACAGTTTGCCCGCGACATCGAACGCGGCAAGGG
>JBKBWB010000330.1:0-2463 GCA_046289215.1 Asticcacaulis sp.
CTCGGCATCAACCAGCTGGCCTTTTTGCGCCACGTGCGGGCCGAGCACATTTTTCAGCGCCGCGTGCAGCAAGTGCGCCGCCGAGTGGTTGGCGCGGGTGGTCTGGCGCTTGTCGGCATCGACGATCAGGGTCGCGCGCTGCCCGCTGGTCAAGGTGCCCTCCAGGATCTCGATCGTCTGGACAATCAGATCGCTCGCCTGTTTTTGGGTGTCGAGCACCCGGGCCTCGCCGCCATCCCAGACGATCAAGCCGGTATCGCCCGCCTGGCCGCCACCTTCGGGATAGAAGGGGGTAGTGGCAAACACGGCCTCGGCCCGCTGGCCCGCCGTGACGCTGGCGACTTCAGCCCCCTCGACCACCAGCGTCAGCAGGGCCGCTTCGGTTTCAAGGTGCTCATAGCCGACAAAATCAATCACCCCGAGGCGGTCACGGATAGCGAACCATTCCGCGGCCACGGCCTTTTCCCCCGATCCGCTCCAGTTTTCGCGCGACTGGGCACGCTGGACGTTCATGGCGGCTTCAAACCCGTCGGTATCGACGACGATCCCCCGGCTGCGCACGGCATCCTGGGTCAGATCGAGCGGGAAGCCATAGGTGTCATAGAGCTTGAACGCCGTGTCACCGGACAGGACACCGCCCTCGCCCAGGCCTTCGGTGGCCTCTTCGAGCAGAGCCATCCCGCGTCCGAGGGTGCGGCGGAAGCGCTCTTCTTCCTGGCGCAGGGTTTCGACGATGGTGGCTTCGGCGCGGCGCAGCTCGCCATAGTGATCGCCCATTTCGGCCACCAGAGTCGGGGCCAGACGATGCATGAGCGGCTCTTGTGCCCCCAACAGGTGCGCATGGCGCATGGCCCGGCGCATGATCCGGCGCAACACATAGCCCCGGCCTTCGTTTGAGGGGGTCACGCCGTCAGCGATCAGGAAGCTTGACGAGCGCAGATGGTCGGCAATCACCCGGTGCGAGGGCAAGGCGTCCCCGGCGGCAGCCACGCCCGTGGCCTCGACGCTGGACCGGATCAGGGCCTGGAACAGGTCGGTGTCATAGTTGTTGTGCACGCCCTGAAGCACGGCGGCGAGACGCTCCAGCCCCATGCCGGTGTCGATCGATGGGCGCGGCAGCGACGTGCGGGTGCCATCGGCGTGCTGCTCGAACTGCATGAACACGAGGTTCCAGATTTCGATGAAGCGGTCGCCGTCCTGTTCGGCGCTGCCCGGAGGGCCGCCCCAGACGTCCGGACCATGGTCAAAGAAGATTTCCGTGCACGGACCACAGGGACCGGTATCGCCCATGGACCAGAAATTGTCCGATCCGGCGATGCGCACGATCTTGGAGTCCGGCAGGCCCGCGATCTTTTTCCACAGATCAAAGGCTTCATCGTCATCGATATAGACCGTGACCATCAGCTTGTCTTTGGGCAGACCATAGTCGCGGGTCACCAGGGTCCAGGCATGCTCGATCGCTTCGGCCTTGAAATAGTCGCCGAAGGAGAAGTTGCCCAGCATCTCGAAGAAGGTGTGGTGGCGGGCGGTGTAACCGACATTGTCGAGGTCATTATGCTTGCCGCCCGCCCGCACGCATTTCTGCGACGAGGTGGCGCGCGGAATGGCGCGGGTCTCAGCCCCGGTGAAGACGTTTTTGAACGGCACCATGCCGGCATTGACGAACAGCAGCGTCGGATCGTTCTGGGGCACCAGCGGCGCGGAAGCCACGCGCTCATGGCCAGTCTTGACGAAGTAGTCGAGGAAAGTGCTGCGGATCTCGTTCAGCGTAGGCATAGGCGCTCCGGGCGGGGGAAAGGGGCGTCAACAAAAAGGGGCGCGGGCCGCAAATCACCCGCATGTCCCGCCCATATAGAAGTCAGAGCCGCCTTCCCACAAGTCCTTGTTCTGGCCTCAGATACGCTTCACAAAAGCACGTCCCCGCCGGTCATCACACCGGCGGGGACAGTTTGCCCGTCTGACTCTGACAGGTCGGTCGGGGTCGCAGACCCAGAACGGGCAAAACCGAAACGACCTTATTCCGGGGTGTCGCTGTCGCCATCCGGCTCCGGCGCGCCCAAAAGCTCCTCCGCCAGCAGACCCGAGTTCTTGCGCACGGCCTGTTCGATCTCATTCGAGATGTCCGGATTGGCCTTGAGGAAGTCGCGGGCGTTTTCACGGCCTTGGCCGATCCGGGTGGAGTTATAGGAGTACCAGGACCCCGACTTCTCAACGACCCCGGCCTTGACGCCCAGATCAATGATCTCGCCCAGCTTGGAAATTCCGTGGCCGTAAAGGATATCGAACTCCACTTCGCGGAACGGCGGCGCGATCTTGTTCTTCACCACCTTGACCCGCACATTGTTGCCGACGATCTCGTCGCGCACCTTGATCGAGCCGGTGCGGCGAATATCGAGGCGGACCGAGGCATAGAACTTCAGGGCATTGCCCCCCGTGGTGGTTTCCGGCGAGCCGTACATCACC
>JBKBWB010000331.1:0-2456 GCA_046289215.1 Asticcacaulis sp.
ATGTGTAAGGTCTTAAGGTTTGACGCTCAGACTGACCAAACCCAGCTCGCTCTGGCCCTTGGCTGTAACCGTCTGCAGGCCACCCGATTTGGACGGGGCCTTTTTGGGATCCCAGGTGAACGCGAGGTCCAGCGCTTCGCGCCCCCCGACTTCACGGGCCGCTTCGACGCGCAGCACATAGTCCCCAGCGGGTAAGCGCGCCAAAGCGGGCGAGGTCCCGGCAAAGCTGACCGTGTGACGGCCCGGCGCCTTGGTCGCCCCGCTGATCCCATCGGCAGGCAAGGTCATGCCCCGGCCGATCTTGCGCCACCATTGGCGCATATCCTTTAGCCAGGTCTTGCCCTCTTCGTTGCGCAGCTTGACGTCATACCAAACGGCCAGAGTCGCCACCGGTGCCCCGGCCGGGGTTTCGATCCACACTGACACGTAAGGCTTATGATATTCCGCAACATTGAGCTTCGGGATGTCGACCGTCAGCACCAGATCCGCGGCCATAGCCGGCCCAGCCAACACCAGGCTACCCGCAAGCGTGCCAAGGACGCAGCTGGATTTAACTAAGGTCGGACTGACCCAGCCCGTATGCTGACCTGACATGTTCACTCTCCGCCTCACGCGCTTGCGAATTACACGCAGAAACGCCTAGCGAGTATGGCGGGCAACGTCAACTGCTTTGAGAATGGTTCTTATTTATGCCTTGCGCTGAGGCCTCAGACCCACAGCGCAAATCCTGTTAATTTGAAGTCGGCCTCCCGATAATTAGACGTCACCCCCGCAGACCACCCTGCGAGAAAGCGCCGATATGCGAATGAATTTCATTAGTGTGACATTTACACTACAGACGTAGCAATTGCGAATGACTATCAAGGCAACCTCTCCCCGAGACTGAAAGGTAACCCTGATGTTTGTGTCTGCCTCGTCCCGTCGCGCGCTCTTGCTCAGTGCCGCGGCCCTGATGACCTTGTCCACCGCCCCGGCCCTGGCTGAAAACGCCGCGACGCCTGCCGCCACCGCTCAAGAGCCCGTCCAGACCGTCCGCGTCTGGGGCACCAAGGTCTCCAGCTCCTCACTGCACGTCAATGAAGACGACATCGCGATCCGCCAGGCGGACCACCTCAGCGATCTTTTGCGCACCGTACCGGGCGTTGATATTGGCGGCACCCATTCGACCAACACCCGGATCAATTTCCGAGGCCTCGATGACCGCGACCTGAATGTCTTTATCGATGGCGCGCTTCAGACCAACTATCTGTTCCACCATATGGGCAACCTGCTGATCAACGCCGACATTCTCAAGTCGGCCGACATCCAGCTGGGGACTAACAGCGTCACGCATGGCGGTCTGGGGGGCGCCGTCCGCTTTGAGACCAAAGACGCGCGCGAACTGCTCAAGCCGGGCCAGACCTTCGGCGGTCGGGTCATGGGCGGTTATAACACCAATGCTCAGATCTCGGGGTCGCTCACGGCCTATGGCCAGATCACCCCGCAACTGGACGTGCTCGCCTATGTTCACCACGTCAGCCGCGGCAACTTCAAGGATGGCGACGGCCTCAAGACGGTCGGCAGCAACGGCAAGACGAATAACGGCCTCATCAAGGTCGGCTACGACCTCGACGCCCAACAGCGTCTGGAACTCAGCTACGAAGCCATCAAGGATGCAGGGGATTACAGTCAGCGCCCGGACATGGGCCTGCGCACCCAGTTGGCGATCAAGGCCGGGGATCTGACTCTGCCGACAAAATATGATCGCAAAAGCCTGAACCTGAGCTATGCCCTGGACAAGGGACCGGCCCTGCGCCTCAACGCGACCTACTATACCAACGACCTGACCCTGTGGCGGGACGAAAGAGGCGTGCGGATCGGCGCCTATGTCGGCACGATCCATGATGCGGCCTCGGACAACCAGGGCCTTAACGTGCTGGCCCGTTCGGTGATTGAGACCGGCGCGATCACCCACACTCTGAAGTACGGCGTGGAAATTTTTGATCAAAAGCTGACTGACCGTCCGGACCTGATCAAGGGCGCCAAGCCGGTCGTGGAAAAAGCCACGCAGTCGGCGGTGTTCCTCGAAGACACGATCCGTTTTGACAACGGGTTCGTGCTGCGTCCGGAGATCCGCCAGAACCACTACAAAAAGGTCCAGGCCGACGGCAAACGCGACAGCTGGAGCAAGACACGGTTTGGCCTGGCTGCTGAGCTGCCGATTGAAGAAAACTTCCGCTTGCTCGCCAGCTATACCGAGCTCTTCAAGGGGCCAGAGCTCGAAGAACCCTTTGTTGGCCGGGCCTCGGGCATTCGCTTAAACCCCAATCTTAAGCCGGAAACCGGCCAGAACACGGAGTTCGGATTCCGCTACACCGTGCCGCTTGCAGCCGGACAAGTCCGTCTCGGGGCCAATCTGTTCCGCACAACGATCAAGGATTACATTGCGCTTGTGCCCTTCCCCGGCACAACCACCC
>JBKBWB010000332.1:0-2447 GCA_046289215.1 Asticcacaulis sp.
AGCCCAGTGGTTCAGTCCGGATGGCCTCCGACTTACTCAAACCGATACCGATCAGGCAGTAGCTCTGGCTCGCCGGACGCAAGGCTGGGCCCCCGATCAGGCGCTGGAGCTGGAAACCCTGACCCGGTTCCGCCCCGACTATGGCTTTGACAAAAAGCGCCTGCCGGTAGTGGCGATCACACCCCAGGATGCGCCCGACGCGACGGTCTATATCAGCGTCACAGAGGCGATTGTGGCCGCGCGCCGGGATCATGGCCTGAAGACACTCGATGCCTATGCCTTTGATATTGTCCATAAATGGTCGTTTGCCGATCCTTTGGGAAAGGTTGTCCGCGACCTGCTCATGAGCCTGTGTCTGCTGGCCTTATTGGCCACGGCCCTGATCGGGATCTGGATCGGACGGCGTCAGCGACTACACTGACTTTATTGCGGCTGACCCTTGGCACGCTTACCGGCATAGAATTCGGACCAGGTGAGCTGCTCTTCGGGCGGGATCTCTTCTATGCGGTCGGCAGCCTCGCCGATGGTGTGCAAGAGGCCCGCATCTTCGAGGATCAGTACCCGGCGCAATACTTCGCGCTTGGCCGCCTGCACCGCTTCGTCGCGGTCGTCTTGCGTGGGCTCGCGCCAGTGACCACCGGGGCCATAGGTCTGACCGGGGATCAGCCCGTCGGGGGATCGCTCTGACGGGGGTGAATAATCTTTGGGCGGATTAGTTTTTGATTGTATCTTGATCGCGAGGGGCTTGGCCGCTTGTTCGATCCGCCCCGGCAAGGCGTCCACCTCGGCATAGGCCTTGACGAGGGCACTGACCGCGCGGGCGCTTCGGTGGATTTCCAGCGCGGTTTTGCCGGGCGGCAGGGCTTCGAGCGCCGCAAGCTCGCGTTCCAGCACCGCCTCCAGCCGCCTTTGAACGGCGCGGGCGCGGGCCAGCCGGATCTCGATGTCAGGTGTGGGGCAAGACGGGTCCATGGCCCCAGTCTGGCCGGGGGGCATGGGACGGGGAGTGATTGCTGCTCTCCCCCCCAACGCGTGATCCTTAGTTGCAGCCTCAGGATCTCTCGGATGGGCCTATATGCACTAAGGATTTTTCGACCCCACTCCAAAAGCAGGAACACAGGATCTCAAGTCGCTTATTTTTGTATCGCCGCTGTGATCAATTCAGCATAGGCCTTGTTACCAAGCTCAGGAGGAGCCGCCATCATCGCCTGATAAAGGTGTACGCCCCACGTACATTGAACCTCCGGCTTGGCAGTTTGCAGTCCAGCCGCATTTTCCAAGATTTCAACAGGAAGTCCCAATTGAATCATTAATTTAAAAATCTCCACCCATTCGTCTTCAGTCATAGCCCCACGCGTTACGGGTTTATCCATGCTTTTTCGAATAGCAATAACCCTGGCACGCGCAACTTGCTCTGTGATTGAAACAAGATCAGGCGATAGAGACACATCAGGCCTTAAGCCTGACATTGTATGGTCCGCACAGAGTTGGACATTTGATGAAGATAATTTTATAATAAATAGAGTTTCCAATTTAACAATGTCAGTTAAAGCAGAATCTGGCGCTTTAGACATGTATTGCACATTGTCTAACATGAACTTCTTGCCGAAGTTATGCGATAACTCTTGTATTTCCGAATGGGATTTCCCAGCTTTAACTTGTTCAATCAGGTCCAGCCGAAACTTTGACCATACTTCAGGAAAATGTTCTGAAATAGCCGATAAGAAGAGATTGGATTTTACTTCTTGATCCAAAGCTTGTGAGAACTCAGTGGGATCAATCTTCTGGGCAATTGTATTCGACACAGTTGCCGTGGGCTTCTCCTGTGCCCAACCGGATTCAACCGTTCCAACGGCTAGAACCAGACTGCCTCCAGCCAACAGTAACGCTTGTGCAAAGGCACGGCCAAACGCGGAATAACTACGTTTCATGACTTGATTTCCCCCAACTAGAGCGACCTGAACCTTAGCCACCCCTGCCCCCTCAAGGTCTCCGCCGCCTGACCCTGTGTCAAGCGGCGGAATCAACTTTAAATATGTAGCACCCGTTGCCAGGCGTCGAGCGAGGCTTCGTGGATGGCTTCGCTCATGGTCGGGTGCGGGAACACCGTCGCATGCAGCTCTTCTTCGGTGGCTTCCATGGTCATGGCGATGACGAACGAGTGGATCATCTCGGTGACATCGGCCCCGATCAGGTGCGCCCCCAGCAAGGCACCGGTCTTGGCATCGAACAGGAGCTTGACGAAGCCTTCGGTTTCGCCCGCCGCCACGGCCTTGCCATTGACGCGGAAGGGGAAACGGCCAATGCGCACGTCGCGCTTTTGCTCTTTCGCGGCTTGCTCGGTCAGGCCGACACTGGCCACCTGGGGCTGGGCATAGGTACAGCCGGGGATCGGGCTGACCGCCGCCGGGCTCTTGACGCCCGCGATATGCTCCACCGTATGGATG
>JBKBWB010000333.1:0-2430 GCA_046289215.1 Asticcacaulis sp.
GCGCTTCGCGCAGGCGCAGGTTCACCACTCCGGCAATGGCGTCCGAGCCGTACTGAGCCGAGGCCCCATCACGCAAGATTTCCACACGCTCCAGCGCCGCCGTCGGGATCGCATTCAGATCCACCGCCTGAGAGCCGCGCCCAACGGCCCCGTTGACGTTGATCAGGGCCGAGGCATGACGGCGAGTGCCGTTGACCAGCACGAGGGTTTGATCCGGCGATAGACCACGCAGGGTGGCCGGACGCACGCTGTCGGTTCCATCCGTCGCCGAGGGGCGCGGGAAGGTGATGGACGGGGCAAGCGTCGACAGGCTCTGGGCCAGTTCCGTCGTCGCCTGACGTTGCAGCGCGCTGCTGGTCAGCACATCGACCGGAGCCAGGGTATCCAGCCTCGAGCGGCCCACCACACGCGTGCCGGTGACGACGACTTCCTGAACGGCGTCTGCCGCCGGGGTGTCGGTCTGGGGCGTTGTTTGCGCTAATGTGGCCGGGGCCTGGCTTAGCAGCGCTAAGGCAGAGGCGGCACTTAAAAGAGTCCGGTTGGAAACAAACTTGGTCATGGGTATCCCCTTGGTGTGTCCGGTTTGCCGCGTCATGGGGGAGGGGCGCAGGCTTAGACCGGAGCGGTGCTTCGATGAGGGGAATCTGGGGGCTGGGCCGTCAAAACGCCAGTAGCCCTGTTATCGACATTAATTGATCGAGTCGGATAGTTTTTCTAAATTAAAAATCCACAGGCTCCTTCGATTGAACTGAAGTCATCCTGATCCGTCAGATTATCGATAATCCCTTGACGGATCTTGCCCCGGCGTCGGCTTTGGCCTAACCCTGCGGCCCAACAGGTCGTTCAGGCCTTTTTCAAGGTGCGTAGGGAGGCGGGTATGAGCCTTGCAATGGTGTTTCCCGGACAGGGAAGTCAGGCCGTAGGGATGGGCGCGGAACTGGCCGCCGCATTTCCGGTGGCCCGTGAAGTGTTTCAGGAAATCGATGATGCCCTGAACGATCACCTCTTCCGCCTGATGCAGGAGGGGCCGGAAGCGGACCTGACCCTGACCCAGAATGCCCAACCCGCGCTGATGGCGGTGTCCGTGGCCACGGCGCGGGTGCTGGAACGCGAATTTGGCGTGACCTTGGCCAAGGCAGCCTTTGCGGCGGGCCATTCGCTCGGTGAATATTCAGCCTTGTGTGCTGCTGGGGCCTTGTCCATCGCTGATACCGCCCGACTGCTGCGTTTGCGCGGTCAGGCAATGCAACGCGCTGTGCCTGTCGGCGAAGGCGCTATGGCGTCTTTGATCGGTCCCAAGACGGATCTGGCCTTGGCCGAGGCGGCCGCTGCTGCTGGGGCCGAGCTAGGTGTCTGTGTGGTCGCCAATGACAACAACGCGGGCAATATCGTGATTTCGGGGGCCAAGGCCGCCGTGGATCGCGCTATCGAAAAAGCGAAGGAACTCGGCGCTCGGGCCATTCCGCTGAATGTATCTGCCCCGTTCCATTGCCCCTTGATGCAGCCTGCTGCCGACGAAATGGCCGCGGCCTTGGCAGAAACGGCCTTTAGCGCCCCCGTCGCCCCGATTGTCGCCAATGTCACGGCGTCGCCCGTCCATGATCCGGAACAAATCCGCCGTTTGCTGGTTGAGCAGGTTACGGGCCGGGTGCGTTGGCGCGAAAGCATCGCCTGGCTGGCGGCTGAGGGTGGTGTGACCCGTTTTGTCGAAGTCGGCACCGGCAAAGTTCTGACCGGAATGATCAAGCGAATTGCCCCGGATGCCGAGGCTCTGGCTCTGAATTCGCCGGCAGAGCTTGAAGCCTTCGCCAAGTCGCTTTAAGGCGGCGCTATCTTAAAGCGGACAATTGTCCGATCCGTCCGAATCGAACAAGGAGACGGCATGTTTGACCTGACCCAGAAGACCGCCCTCGTGACCGGGGCAACCGGTGGCCTAGGCGCCGAAATCGCCCGGGCGTTTCATGCCCAGGGGGCGACGGTTGTCCTGTCCGGGACCCGGGAAGCCGTTTTGAAAGAGCTGGCGGACAGCCTGGGCGAGCGCGCTTTTATCGCGCCGTGCAATCTGTCGGACGCTGCGGCGGTCGATGGTCTGATGGCCCAGGCCGAGGCTGTGGCGGGATCGCCGGTGGATATCCTTGTCTCGAACGCCGGCCTGACCCGCGATGGCTTGCTGATGCGCATGAAGGACGAGGACTGGGAGACGGTGCTCAAGGTCAATCTTGAAGCCTATTTCCGCTTGGCCCGTTCGGCCATGAAAGGCATGATGAAGCGCCGCTACGGCCGCATCATCGGGATCGCCTCGGTCGTGGGTGTGACTGGCAATCCGGGGCAGTCGAACTATGCGGCCTCCAAGGCGGGCATGATCGGTTTCTCCAAAGCCTTGGCCCAAGAAGTCGCGAGCCGTAACATCACCGTCAACTGCATCGCGCC
>JBKBWB010000334.1:0-2416 GCA_046289215.1 Asticcacaulis sp.
CCCGTTCTGCGGCTGACCCGGGATCTCGACCATGCCAATCGCGGGACCGGTATCGGGCAAAGTGAGTTCGATTTCTTTGTCATCGAGCTCCCCGTCGCGCAGCTTCTTGCGAAAGCTCTCGCGCGTAGCAGCCCCGGCGGTCGGGCCGACCAAGGCATCGAGGATCCGCTCCTCGGCCTGTCCTTCGGCCTTGGCCCGGACACTCAGGCGGTTTTTCTCCCGCACCATGGTGATTCCGGCTTCGACGAGATCACGCACGATCTGATCGACATCACGACCGACATAGCCCACCTCGGTGAACTTGGTCGCTTCGACCTTGAGGAACGGCGCGCCAGCCAGCCGTGCCAGACGGCGGGCGATCTCGGTCTTGCCGACACCCGTGGGCCCGATCATCAGGATGTTCTTCGGCGTGATCTCATCGCGGATGCTGTCTGGGGTCTGTTTGCGCCGCCAGCGGTTGCGCAGCGCCACAGCCACGGCCCGTTTGGCCTCAGCGTGACCGACAATAAAACGGTCCAGTTCCGAGACGATCTCGCGGGGGGAAAAATCGGTCATGGGTTACGCCAGCACTTCAACAGTCAGGGAATGGTTGGTGTAGACGCAGATGTCCCCGGCCACTTTCATCGCCTTGCGGGCCATGACCTCAGCGTCCGGTTCATAGTCCAAAAGGGCGCGGGCGGCGCTCAGGGCAAAATTGCCACCCGATCCGATCGCAGCCACGCCGTCTTCGGGTTCTAGCACATCCCCGACCCCGGTCACGGTCAGCACCGTGCTGCGGTCCGCCACGAGCAGCATCGCCTCCAGACGGCGAAGGTAGCGATCCGTGCGCCAGTCCTTGGCCAGATCGACACAGGCCCGCGCGAGTTGGTCCGGGTAAAGCTCTAGCTTGGCCTCTAGCCGCTCCAGCAGGGTAAAGGCATCCGCCGTCGCCCCAGCAAAGCCCACCAGAACCTTGCCCCCGGCCAGCGGGCGCACCTTGCGAGCCGTGCCCTTGACAACCGTGGGGCCTAAAGAGACCTGGCCGTCGCCGGCAATCACGGTCTTGCCATTTTTGCGCACCGCGAGGATGGTCGTCCCGTGCCAGTGCGGCCATGAATGTGAGTCGTGTGTCATCGTCATGTTTGCACAAGTGGCGGCGAAACCGACATCGTGCAAGCGGGGTGTGACAATTGATGTTCAGCGACGACGAGATCGAGCGCTATGCCCGCCACCTGATCCTGCGCGAAATCGGCGGTCCGGGCCAACAACGGCTTAAAGGCGCTCGGGTTCTTATCATCGGGGCTGGAGGGATCGGTTCTCCGGCGGCCCTATATCTGGCGGCGGCTGGGGTCGGAACCTTGGGCCTTGTGGATGCCGATACCGTCAGCCTGTCCAACCTTCAACGCCAGATCCTGTTTGCCACGGGCGAGGTCGGCCTGGCGAAAACCGAGGCCGCCGCGCGTCGTCTGGGCGATCTGAACCCCCATGTCCAAATCCAGACCCACCCCGTTTGGATCGGGCCAGACAACGCCGAGGCCCTGATCCGGGACTATGATCTGGTTCTTGATGGTTGCGATGACTTTGCCACCCGCCTGTGTGTCAATGCAGCCTGCGTGCACACCAAAGTGCCCCTGGTGTCCGCCGCCTTGGGGCGCTGGAGCGGTCAAGTCGGGGTGTTTACCGGCCAGCCCTGTTATCAGTGTCTGGTCCCTGAGATCCCGCCTGAGGCCGAGACCTGCGCTCGGGTTGGGGTGGTCGGGGCGCTGGCCGGGGTGATGGGGTCTATGGCGGCGCTTGAAGCGATCAAGGTCCTGACCGGAGCCGGTTCGCCGCTGACTGGTCGTCTGATGCTATACGACAGCCTGGGTGGTCTGGCGCGTACCGTCACGGTTGCCGCCGATCCCGCCTGTCCCGTCTGTTCGGCTAAAGCAGCGCGGGAATGATCCGATCCGGCGGCCGGTGCTGGTCCTGAAGCGTCTTGATATTCAAGATCACGCGCTCGCCCATCTCGACCCGGGCTTCAACGGTGCTGGACGCCATATGCGGCAGCAACACCGCATTTTCGAGGCCCAGTAGGCCGGGATTGATGGCGGGTTCACGCTCATAGACATCCAGTCCCGCGCCCGCGATCTTGCCTGCCCGTAACAGCTCAACCAGTGCGGCTTCGTCGATCACTTCGCCGCGTGCGGTGTTGACCAGAATGGCATAGGGTTGAAGCAGTTTCAGGCGACGCTCGGACAGCAGGTGATAGGTGGCCGGGGTATGCGGGCAATTGACCGACACCACATCCATTCGGGCCAACATCTGGTCCAGGCTGTCCCAGTAGGTGGCCCCCAACTCTTCTTCGATCCGTTCGCTGACCCGCTTGCGGTTATGATAATGGACACTGAGGCCAAAAGCCCGGGCTCTGCGGGCCAGGGCTTGTCCGATCCGGCCC
>JBKBWB010000335.1:0-2391 GCA_046289215.1 Asticcacaulis sp.
CAGGCCGCCGCGAGGGTCGGCGGCCCGGGCTGGCAAACGGCGACCACGTGCGGGCGGGGGCCAATGGCCCGCAGCATATCGGCCACGTGGTCGATGTAGCTGTAAAAATCAAATCGGCCTTCCAGCACCGGGACCTGACGGGCATTGGTCCAGTCGGTGATGTAGACATCGTGGTCGGGCAGGAAAGCCTCGACCGTACCGCGCAACAGGGTGGCATAGTGGCCCGACAAGGGGGCGACAATCAGAACCGCAGGATCGATCGTCCGTTTTCCGGCCCGGCGCAAATCGGCACTGTCGCGCTGGAAATTCAGCAGGCGGCACCAAGGGCTCGACCAGATTTCGTTGATGCGAATCCGCACATCGGTGTCCCCGATCCGGACCTTATCGATCCCCCATTCGGGTTTGCCGTAGCGGCGGGTGACATTACTGAACAGCTCAGCAGACGCGTAGAGCGTACGACCTATTCCCGTTTTTGCCCCGGGATTGGCATCCGATCCCCAAAAGTTCCGGGTCATCTGGGCCGCCATTCGTAATGGCGATGCCGTGTAGTACGCATATTCATGCAAGGCATAGAGCATGCCACAAACTCCCGAAGCACCCGATCCAGGCTGTATCCTAGCCCAAAGGTGCTTCGGATTGTTTACACCGTCAAACTTAACTATGACAATTTAAAGTGTAACGGCTGTGTTCGGAACAGGATCAAGACCGCGCCTTCTTGGCTTTGCGGATCTGATCGGCGACGTCATCCGGCGCCATGCCATGGGGCAAGATCCGTTCGAATTTCCCATCTGGGTCCATCAGATAGGTCGCAGACGTGTGATCCATCAGATAGTCCGCACCCTCGCCATTTTTGGCGTAAAAGATCCGATAGGCCTTGGCGATCGCCTTAATTTGCTCTGGCGTCCCCGTGAGGCCGATCACGCCCTTGGGAAAGGCCTGGTTATCAAGGTAGAGCTTCAGCGCTTCGGGGGTGTCCCGCTCGGGGTCAATGCTGACAAACAGGTACTGGACATCCTTACCGCTGTCCCCGAGGATGGTCTGAACTCGGGCCATGGCCGTCAGATTGGTGGGGCACACGTCCGGACAGCCGGTAAAGCCGAAAAAGACCATCGACCATTTACCCTTTAGGAGGGCTTCGGTTCGGGGCTGACCGTTTTGATCTGTCAGGTAAAACGCGCCGCCAACCTGGGCCGTTCCGGTCGAGACTACAGGTTGGACCTGCGGCTTTTGGCCGCTCAGGAAAACAAGACCTCCAAGGGCGACGGCCACTGCCAGAGCCAAGGCAATAAAGATAAGACGGGATCGGTTCATCGCGCAGGTCCTGATGGGGGTTACGGGGCGTGCTGTACAAGCTGGGTGTAGATATAGGGGCAATGACCGGGTTTTCTCAATTGCTGGGACGGCTGAGACCAAAGGTTTTGGCTGAACATAATGACCACCCGGCTCAGTCGGGCGCGGAGGCCGGCTCATCATCTGCGCCGGTCGAGTTCGAAGCCTCGTTGGAACGTCGGGGTCGGTTGCGGGTCCGGACCTTGATTTTGCTGCGTTGGCTGGCGGTGTCCGGTCAAGCCGCGGCTGTCCTGTTTGTGACCTTTTATCTGGGCTTTCAGACGCCATTGGCCCTGTGCCTGGCGGTGATTTCAGCCAGCGCCTGGTTGAATGTGTTTTTGATGTTTGCGGCGCCGGGACGGCGTCTGGCGCGCGACTGGGAGGCGGCGGCGCAGCTTTGTTTTGATGTGGTGCAGCTGGCTTTGCTGCTGGGGCTCACGGGGGGGCTGACCAACCCCTTTATGCTGGTTCTGATTGCCCCAGCGACGGTGGCCGCTGCGACCCTACCGACCCGTCATGCTCTGTTTGTCGCTTTGCTGGCGTTTGCGGTGACAGCGGCACTGGCTGTGTGGTCTTTGCCCCTGCCTTGGTACCCAGGTCAGGCGATACAGCTGCCCAAGCTCTATGAGGTCGGGGTGTGGGCCGCCACGGTGATCGGGATCGCCTTTACCGCGGGCTATGCTTGGCAAGCGGCCCTAGAATCTTCGCGGATGGAGCTGGCGCTTGCGGCGACG
Source organism: Asticcacaulis sp. (assembly GCA_046289215.1). GTDB lineage: Bacteria > Pseudomonadota > Alphaproteobacteria > Caulobacterales > Caulobacteraceae > Asticcacaulis. The sequence goes on from JBKBWB010000335.1 coordinate 2,064, forward strand.
CAGGCGGTGCTGTCGCGGGAACAACGGCTTTCGGCTCTGGGCGGCTTGGCGGCGGCGGCGGCGCACGAGCTGGGCACCCCGTTGGCCACCATTCAGATCGTGGCCAAGGAAATGCTGCGCGCTGCCCCCGAAGGCAGCGAACAGGCAGAAGACGCACAGTTGCTGTTGTCCCAGGCGGCACGGTGTCGCGAAATCCTGAGGCAATTGTCGCAAAAGCCCCAGGCGACGGATGCCGTCCATGGTCGCTTATCCGTTCAACAGCTTTTGGATGAGGCGGCGGAACCCGATCAGGACAGCGGCCCCAAGATTTTGACGGAAATTGAGGGAG
>JBKBWB010000336.1:0-2384 GCA_046289215.1 Asticcacaulis sp.
CGGACGGATCAGTGCGCCCTAACTGCTTCGGCCCTCGCAGGATCTTCTGCTACTTTTGCTGTCCGTTCTGCCAGGTGCGAAACCGATAATAAGCGCGCTGCCAGTTCAGGCTCATTATCTGCAGCTGCCATTCCGGACAGGGCCCGGGTCATGTCGGCAATGTATTCACGTATCGCCCGGGCGCTTCCTGACGGAAGAGTATCAGCCAGACGTGGTTCGGCTTCGGGTCGCAGGTCAGACATGGGATACCTCAATTTACCATAACTGCGCACAGCTTTAGCATATACAATCTAAAAGGGCAAAAGGTCGTCCTTAACGCTTTTCCGCGTCTCAATCCCGTTGTGCCGTTGACATTGGGGGCAATGCGCCCCCACTTTCCGGCTCCACGATCCTGAAAATATGTTTGCACCGGTTTCATGAACGTTCTGATTGTCGAAAGTCCGGCCAAGGCCAAAACCATCAACAAGTATCTGGGCAAGGACTTTACGGTCTTGGCCAGCTACGGCCACGTGCGGGACCTGCCGTCGAAAGACGGTTCGGTTCGCCCGGACGAAGATTTTGCCATGACCTGGGACGTGGACGCCAAGGCGTCCAAGCGCCTGTCGGACATTGCCGAAGCGGTTAAGGCCTCGGATCGCGTTATTCTCGCCACCGACCCGGATCGTGAAGGGGAAGCGATTTCCTGGCACGTGCTGGAAGTGCTGAACAAAAAGAAGGTGCTCAAGGACAAGATTGTCGAGCGCGTCACCTTCAATGCCATCACCAAGTCCGCCGTTCAGGCGGCCATGGCCAGCCCCCGTCAGCTGGATATGGAACTGGTTGAGGCCTATCTGGCCCGCCGCGCGCTGGACTATCTGGTGGGCTTTACCTTGTCGCCGGTGTTGTGGCGCAAGCTGCCGGGCGCGCGGTCTGCCGGTCGGGTCCAGTCTGTGGCCTTGCGACTGGTCGTGGACCGCGAAATCGAGATCGAAAAATTCCGCACCCAGGAATACTGGACCGTTGAGGCCGATGTTTCGGCCGGATCGGCCCCCTTCCCGGCCCGCCTGGTGACCCTCGACGGAAAAAAGCTCGCCAAGTTTGACCTGGGGACCGAAGACCTGGCCATGGCCGCCCGCCAGACGGTCGAGAGCGCGCGCTTCAGCATCCACAGCGTTGAGAAAAAGCCTGGCCGCCGCTCGCCGCCGCCGCCCTTCACTACCTCGACTCTCCAGCAAGAAGCCGCGCGTAAACTCGGGTTCTCGGCCAGCCGCACCATGCAGGCGGCGCAAAAGCTCTATGAGGGTATCGACATCGGCGGCGAAACCGTCGGTCTGATCACCTATATGCGAACCGACGGGGTCTCGATTACCCCTGAAGCGTTGAATGAGACCCGCAAGCTGATCGGTGACCGGTTCGGCCCGGCCTATGTGCCTGAAAGCCCCCGGATCTATAAGACCAAGGCCAAGAACGCCCAGGAAGCCCACGAAGCGATCCGCCCCACCAGCCTCTATCGCCGCCCCGATACCCTGCGGCTCGATACGGATCTGGCCCGTCTGTATGAGCTGATCTGGAAACGCACCGTCGCCAGCCAGATGGAACAGGCCAAGGTCGAGCGCACCACGGTCGACCTGTTGTCCGAAGACCACAAAACCGGTCTGCGCGCCACCGGTCAGGTCGTGACCTTTGACGGCTATCTGGCGGTCTACGAAGAGGGCCGTGACGATGAGGGCGACGAGGACAATGCCCGCCTGCCCACGGTTCACGAAGGGTCCACCGCCAAGGTCGAAGCGGCCCGGGCCGACCAGCACTTTACCGAACCGCCCCCGCGTTATTCCGAAGCCACCCTAGTCAAGAAGCTCGAAGAGCTGGGGATCGGGCGTCCGTCCACCTATGCGTCGATCCTGACGGTGCTGCGCGACCGCGCCTATGTGCGCATGGACAAGAACCGCTTTGTCCCCGAGGACAAGGGCCGTCTTGTCACCGCCTTCCTCGAAGAATTCTTCAAGCGTTATGTTGAATATGATTTCACCGCCGCGCTCGAAGAAAAGCTGGATCTGGTCTCCTCCGGTGACCTGAACTGGAAAGACCTGCTGCGGGATTTCTGGAAAGACTTCCACGCCGCCGCCGGGGAAATTTCGGGGCTTCGCGTGACCCAGGTGCTGGATGCGCTGAACGAGTCGCTTGGTCCGCACATTTTCCCGGACAAGGGCGATGGCACGGATCCGCGCGCCTGTCCTAGCTGTGGCAAGGGGCGCCTGAGCCTCAAGACCAGCCGCTTTGGCGCCTTTATCGGCTGTTCGGACTATCCGGAATGCCGCTATACCCGCCCGGTTGGCACCCCCGATGCGGAGGGTAATGCCGAGAGCGGCGACCGCGAACTGGGCCTTGACCCGGAAACGGGCGAG
>JBKBWB010000337.1:0-2380 GCA_046289215.1 Asticcacaulis sp.
GTGCGCCCCACCTGTCGCTCAAGGTGACGCACAAGGCCCTCGGCGCCCTTGGCCCGCAGGCGCTCGGCCCGAGCGCGGATCACATCCCCCGGCACAGGCGGCATCTTGGCCGCCGGAGTCTGGGGCCGGGCGCTGTAGGGAAAGACGTGCAGGAACGCCAGATCGCAGTCATCCACCAGCCGCAGCGTGTTCTCAAACATCGGCTCGGTTTCCGTCGGGAACCCGGCGATCAGATCCGCGCCAAAGGCCACGTCCGGACGCACGGCCCGTACCCGTTCCACGAGCGCTATGGCATCTTCGCGCATGTGGCGGCGCTTCATCCGCTTCAGGATCAGATTATCCCCGTGCTGCAGCGACAGATGCAGATAAGGCGCCAGCCGCTCTTCGTCCGCAAAGGCCCGCAGAAGATCGTCATCAATCTCGGCGGCATCGATCGACGACAGCCGTAGCCGCTTGAGGTCCGGCACCAGCTTCAAAATCCGGGTGACGAGGTTGCCGAGTTTGGGCTCCGCCGGAAGATCCGCCCCCCAGCTGGTCAGATCCACCCCGGTCAGCACCACTTCATTATAGCCTTGGGCCACCAGCCGCTGGATCTGGCCGACCACCTCTCCAGCCGGGGCCGAACGCGAATTACCCCGGCCATAGGGGATAATGCAAAAGGTGCAGCGGTGATCGCAGCCGTTCTGGACTTCGACATAGGCCCGCGCCCGGTCTTTGAGCCCGTCAATCAGGTGCCCCGCCGTCTCGCGGATCGAAAACACGTCATTGACCAGCACCCGGGGGGTCTCGGGGGTGAGCCTATAGACCCCGGCGCGGGTCTTGTCGGCATTGCCCAACACCTGATCGACCTCGGACATGGCGGCAAAGGCGGTCGGGTCGGTCTGGGCGGCACATCCGGTGACAATAATCCGCGCGTCCGGACGCTCACGGCGCGCGCGACGGATCGCCTGGCGGGCCTGACGCACGGCCTCGTTGGTTACGGCACAGGTGTTAAAGATAATCGCGTCTTCAAGCCCGTCTTCGCGCGCCCGGGTCCGCATCACCTCGGACTCATAGGCGTTCAAACGACAGCCAAAGGTGACCACATCCAGCGATCCATCGCCCGAGATCTGGACGGGCGGCAAGAGCTCTTCGCCGCCAGACAAACTGGGGTTTTCAACCGGATCCGAACTCATGACAGCACGCCCGAGCCATCCAGACTGGCCGGGCCGGTCATGATCACGTGATCATCGGCCTCGCGCCACTCGATCCAAAGCGGCCCCCCATCCATCACGACCTTGGCCGCGCGCGCACACAACCCCCGGCGTGCTGCCGCCACCAATGAGGCACAGGCCCCGGTACCACAGGCGCGCGTGATCCCGGCCCCGCGCTCCCACACCCGCATACGCAAATGATCCGGAGCCAGAACCTGAACAAACTCGACATTGACCCCTTCGGGGAACAAAGGATGGTGTTCGATCAGCGAGCCGGTGCGGGCCACATCGACGGTGGCCATATCCTCGACAAAGAACACCACATGCGGATTACCCATGCTGACGGCGCCCGGCGTGTGATAAAGCGGCGCATCAATCGGCCCGACCTGTAGTTCGATATTGCGGGTGTCCATCGCTTCCGCCAGCGGGATTTCAGACCATTCGAGGCGCGGGCGGCCCATGTCGACGCTGACCTGTCCGCTGTCTGCCAAAAACGCAAACGTCGGCCCGCCAAGGGTGTCGATACTGACCCGTTCGTGACGGCCCTCATCCATCAGCACCTTACCCACACAGCGCAGAGCATTGCCACAGGTCTCGACCGCCGAGCCATCGGCGTTCCAGACGCGCATAAAGGCGTCTGCGGACGGGGATGCTTCGATCGCAATCAACTGGTCAAAACCGATCCCGGTTTCCCGGTGGCTCCATTGGCGGATTTGGTCGGGGCGAGGGGTAAACGGCTCACGGGTGGCATCGACGACCACGAAGTCGTTCCCGAGGCCATTCATCTTGAGATAGGGGCGGGACATGCCGATGATATAGCCGTTTTTCTGTCCGAAGTCAGACCTTACAGGAAATTCATAAAGCGAACGCGAATCAGCGCTTGCCTTCGAGGAAGGGTCTCATAGTCTCCTGTGACACAATAACGGCTTTCAAAGCTCATAACCCCGCCTCAGGAAACGTCATGCGCATTTTACTGTCCACGGCTGCCGCCGCCGTTCTGGCCCTGGCCGCCCAACCCCAGCAGGCTATGGCTCAAACCCCTCCCCCGGCTTCGGCCGAAGCTCAGGATAATCTGGTGTGGCTCGAAGAGGTCATGGGCGACAAGGCCCTGAACTGGGTTCGCACCGAAAATGAGCGCTCGCTCAATGTGCTGCAAAATGATCCGCGCTATGCCGGCCTGCTCGAAA
>JBKBWB010000338.1:0-2375 GCA_046289215.1 Asticcacaulis sp.
AAGGCGCTTGGGCATGCGGCCCGCCAGATAGGCATCCCGACCCGCGATCACGGCGTGCTTCATCGCCCGAGCCATGCGAATCGGATCCTTGGCTTCGGCAATCGCCGAGTTCATCAAGATCCCGTCACAGCCCAGTTCCATGCCAAAAGCCGCGTCAGAGGCCGTGCCAACCCCGGCATCCACCAGCACCGGCACCTTGGCCTGCTCGACGATCAGCCGGATATTGACGGGGTTCTGGATTCCAAGGCCGGAGCCAATCGGGGCCCCGAGCGGCATGATCGCCGCCGCCCCCGCCTCTTCGAGCTTGCGGGCATAGACAATATCGTCGGTGCAATAGACCATTACCTGAAAACCCTCTGAAACCAGCAGCTTGAGCGCGCGCAAGGTCTCTTCCATATCCGGGTAGAGGGTCTTGGGGTCCGACAGCACTTCGAGCTTCACGAGATCCCAGCCCCCGGCCTCTCGCGCCAGACGCAAGGTGCGCACAGCCTCTTCGCCGGTAAAACAGCCCGCCGTATTGGGCAGATAGGTAAAGCGGTCCGGGCGCACATAGTCCACCAGCATCGGCTGGCTCGGATCCGACAGGTTTACCCGCCGCACCGCAACGGTGACGATCTCGGCCCCCGAGGCCTCTGCGGCGGCTGCGTTTTGGGCATAGTCCTTGTACTTGCCGGTCCCGACAATCAGCCGCGAGCGGAAGGTGCGACCCGCCACAGTCCAGGTATCGGTCTCCTCTGACGCCATAGCAGTGGCCGTTTCAGGGTTCTGGGTCATCTTATCCGCCTCCGACAAACTGGACGATTTCAATCCGGTCCCCGGTCATGATCGGGGTTTGCTCATAGAGCGACCGGGGCACAATCAGCAAATTCCGCTCGACCGCGACTTTACGCGCGTTAAGGCCAAGCTCTTCAACCAGCGCCTGCAACGTCAGGGCGCTCACAGACCTGATCTCGCCGTTTACGGTGATCTCCTGCATGAGAAAATGCCTTTGCACGGAATTCCTGTTCAGGCCCTGCTTGTTAGAGCGTTTGCGCAAGGTTACAAGACGCGCTGATCAGTGGCAGGGCTTATGTCGAAACCAATTTACGTTCTGAACGGGCCGAACCTCAACCTGCTCGGCCTTCGTGAGCCTGAGATTTATGGTCGCGCCACACTGGCGGACGTGGAATCTCTGTGTCGCGCTCGGGCAGACTCCCACGGCCAAGCCCTCGTCTTCCATCAGACGAATCACGAAGGTGTCCTGATCGACCAAATTCACGAAGCACGCGAAGCGGCTTGCGCCCTTGTGATTAATCCGGCGGCCTATGGCCATACGTCTGTAGCCTTGCTGGATGCGCTCAAGACCCTTTCGGTGCCGATCGTGGAATGTCACCTGTCCAATCCCGCCGCGCGCGACTCGTTCCGGCATCACTCCTATGTGTCCTTGGTGGCGCACGGTGTGATCGCCGGGTTTGGTGTGCACAGTTATGAACTGGCTGTTGATGCAGCCTTTCGCCTGACGGGCCAAACGGTCCGTTCCTAAGTCCAGGCTCTTTTGCAGCCTCTTTCCAAGGTAAGCCTCATGTCCTCTGTTAAACCCTCTGCCGATCCGATTGATCCGCGTCTGGTGCGCAAGCTTGCGGACATTCTCAAGGAAACGGACCTGTCCGAGATCGAAGTCGAACAAGGGACGCTGAAAATCCGTGTCGCCCGTCAGGCGCCGGTCCAACATGTGGCTCCGACCTATATGGCGGCCCCGGCGGCCCCGGTGGCGGCGGCCCCTGTAGCGGCTCCGGCTGCTGCGCCGGTCGCGGCTGAGGCTCCGGCCAAGAGTGTGTCGGCCAATGCCGTCAAGTCGCCGATGGTCGGGACGGTCTATCTTCAGCCTGCGCCGGGCGCAGATGCCTTTATCAAGGTCGGGGATCGGGTCAAAACCGGCCAGACCCTGCTGATCGTCGAAGCCATGAAGACCATGAACCCGATCCCGGCCCCGCGCGAGGGCGTGGTCTCGGCCATCCTGGTCAGCGATGCCCAGCCGGTGGAGTATGGTGAACCCCTCGTCGTGATCGACTGAGGCTCTGACCATGTTCGAGAAAATCCTCATCGCCAACCGGGGTGAAATCGCCCTTCGGGTCGTGCGGGCCTGTAAGGAAATGGGCATTGCCACAGTGGCCGTCCATTCCGAAGCGGATCGCAATGCCATGCATGTGCGTCTGGCCGACGAAAGCGTCTGTATTGGTCCTGCTCCGGCAGCCAAAAGCTATCTGAACATCCCGTCGATCATCGCCGCGGCGGAAATCACCGGCGCTCAAGCGATCCATCCGGGCTATGGCTTCTTGTCGGAAAACGCCCGGTTCGCGGAAATCGTCGGCGCGCATGATATGACGTTTATCGGG
>JBKBWB010000339.1:0-2351 GCA_046289215.1 Asticcacaulis sp.
GGTTTGTGGCCTGTCTTGTGTTCGTCATTCGCGTGTCCCCGTCATAACCGGTCCCCGTCCGGCCTTAAGCTTGGTTTTGCCGCCACTGATCGAGATCGGCAAGCGCCCGCACGCTCATCAGACGCTTTTTTGCCCGACCGCGGTCTTTGAGCGGGATTTTCTTGCCCTCATCATCGACCTTGGGAGCCTCTAATGGTGGGAGCAGTCCATAGTTGATATTCATCGGCTGGAACTTGGCCCCTTCGAGGTGCCCGCCGGTGATGTGATGGATCAGCGCCCCGAGTGCGGTGGTTTCTGGCGGTTCGTTGAGCGTCGCCCCCAACCGTTCCGCCGCCGCAAAGCGGCCCGCGAGCAGGCCGATGGCCGCGCTCTCGACATAGCCCTCGACGCCGGTAATCTGGCCGGCAAAGCGCAGCCGCGGTTGGGCTTTCAGCCGCAATTGGCGATCCAGCAACCGCGGGCTGTTGATAAAGGTATTGCGATGCAAGCCGCCCAGGCGGGCGAACTGGGCCTGCTCCAACCCGGGGATCATGCGAAAAATCTCCGCTTGCGCCCCATGCTTCAGCTTGGTCTGAAAGCCGACCATATTGAACAGGGTGCCCAGGGCATTGTCCTGACGCAACTGCACGATCGCATGGGCCTTGACCGTCGGATTGTGCGGATTGGTCAGCCCGACCGGCTTCATCGGCCCATGACGCAGGGTTTCGCGCCCACGCTCGGCCATTACCTCGATGGGTAAGCATCCATCGAAATAGGGGACGTGCTCCCAGTCCTTGAACTCGGCCTTGGGGCCGTCGAGCAAGGCATCGATAAAGGCGTCGTACTGGGCCTTGTCCATCGGACAGTTGATATAGGCCGCCGCATCGCCGCCCGGGCCTTCCTTATCATAGCGCGACTGACGCCAGGCCACGTCCATATTAATGCTGTCGGTATGGAGGATCGGGGCGATGGCATCAAAAAAGCTAAGCTGGTCCTCGCCTGTTACATCCAGGATCGCTTGGGTCAGGGGTTCCGAGGTCAGGGGGCCGGTGGCAATGATCACGCTGTCCCAATCGGCGGGGGGGAGCCCTGTCACTTCCTCACGCACGACCGTGATGTTGGGATGGGCCATGAGCGCGCGGGTCACGGCCTCGGCATAGCCTTCGCGATCCACCGCCAGCGCCCCGCCAGCCGGGACTTGGTGGGCATCGGCACAGGCCAGAATGAGGCTGTCACAGCGACGCATTTCCGCGTGCAGCAGACCCACGGCGTTATATTCCCAGTCATCCGACCGGAACGAGTTAGAGCAGACCAGCTCACCAAAGCTGTCGGTCTGGTGGGCGTCGGTGCGGCGGATCGGACGCATTTCGTGGAGCACGACGGGCACGCCCGCCTGGGCGACTTGCCAGGCCGCTTCGGACCCAGCCAGACCGCCGCCAATGATATGGATCGGTTTCATGGACATGATAGCGTCTTAGTGCGGGACGGACAAAAGGGAAACCCGGATTTATCAGCGGACCTATGATCGCGGCCTCGCCTTGACTGTGTCTTTTGGGACAGGGGGGCCGGGAAACAGGTGTTTTTTCCGTACGGTGGGGCTGTCACAGTCTTGCGTTAATCTCTGGTTATGATGTGTTGACGGGCTGAACCCTTGTGGGTTCCGTAAGGTCTGTGGGGGCTGCGAAAACCGGATCTGTCCGGGCCGTATGGGCGTTGAGGGTAACTGGGGCTATGGCGCGTAAACTGTGGGTTTTTCAGGCGGTAACAGATGCCTTCAAGGCTTGGCCGCGCCAGATCGCGGGGTCATGGGGGGCACTGGCCTTTCTGTCTCTGACCATCGGAGCGCTATTACTGTCGGCCTGTTTTGGGTCCTATGCGGCCTATGCCGTGCCGGGTCTTGGACTTGTGACAGCGGTCCTGATGCTGGTGGCCTATGGGGCTTTGACGCGCTCTGCCTTGTCGCCCAATCTGCGTGATGAGCGCCAGATGGGTCTGGGCTTTGCCGGGCTTCAGTTTGGGGGCGCAGAGCTGCAAATCCTGTTTTCCGCTGTGCTGACCGGCCTGTTTGCCGCCCTGGTGATCGGCATGTTCGCCCTGGTCCTCGTGCTTATTGCGTCGTTACTGGTCATGGCCCCCGATGATGTGCTGGGCCTCTTTCGCGCGCCCGAGGCGCAGGTCATGGGCCTGATGCAGGCTGCAGAGGCCCAGGACCTTGAGGCGCTACAAACCAGCGGCGCGGACTGGCGGGTGCTGGTGCTGTTTGTCCTCGCCGCCTTCCTTGGCTTTCAGACGCTGCGGATCCTGACAAAACTCAAGCTCGGTCCGGTGGCCAGTGTGGCCCGAGGCCGGATCGTCAGCCTCAATGCCCTGAG
>JBKBWB010000340.1:0-2346 GCA_046289215.1 Asticcacaulis sp.
CTGGCTCGAAGAGATCGAAAAACAGATGGATGCGGCGGGCGGGGTTCTGCCCGGCTCGGCCATGGCCGACACCTTTAATGCCTTGCGGGCCAATGATTTGATCTGGTCGTTCTTTGTGAATAACTACCTCCTGGGCAAGGCCCTGCCGGCCTTTGATCTGTTGGTCTGGAATTCCGACCAGACGCGGATGCCCAAGGCCTTGCACATGACCTATTTGCGCAAGTTCTATAACGAGAACGCCTTCGCCAAGGGTGAACTGGAACTCGATGGGGTGCGTCTGGATCCCGGCGCGATCAAGACCCCGGTCTATTGCCAGGCCGCCCGCGAAGATCACATCGCGCCGATGAACTCGGTCTATAAAAGCGCGCGGCTGTTCGGTGGGCCGGTGACCTATACCCTCGCCGGATCAGGCCATATCGCCGGAGTGGTCAACCATCCGGATGCCAACAAATACCAGCACTGGATCAATCCAAGCCTGCCCACCAGCCTGTCCGAATGGCAGGCAGGTGCGGTTGAGCATGCCGGATCCTGGTGGCCGCACTGGGCCGAGTGGCTGAAAGCCCGCTCCGGCGGCCTGATCCCGGCCCGCGACCCGGCCAAAGGCCCCCTGCCCGCCCTGTGCGACGCGCCCGGGACCTATGTGAAGGTAAAGTCGTAAGGGTTTAAGTGCACCATGCGCTAATGCGCATGGCAGAGTCTCAAGTGAGCCACGCCCTAATGGGCGTGGCATAATCTCAAGTGGCCATGCGCTAATGCGCATGGCTATGACCCTTATGGTCCGCATGGCTGTCTTCGAGCGGGTAGCGCAGGTCGAATTCGACCCGGAACAGACGGTTGGGGCGGCTGAGTTGATAGGCGAAGGTGGTCTGGGTCACCCCCAGTTCCCAGACATTGGTAACCGACACGGCCCGGTCCAGCCGCTCGAACAGCGCCTTGGAAAAGGCATCGGCCGGAAAGGCCTGGACACTGTCCATGCCGGCGCTGACAGTTAAGCCGCCATATTGGCTGAGCGCATCTTCAGTGCCATCGCTGTGGCGATGATCGTGTTTCAGGCTGAGCCGGTCCGGCCCGATACGGCGAATGACCCAGGTGCGCGAGCGGTCCTCGCCGACAGCAAAGGGAATGCGGATCTCCTCCGGCGAGCACTGGGCCACGGTCATGATCAGATCCGCCTTGCGGAAGCTGTCATCGGCGGGATCGGTCGTCACCACCTTTCCGGCAAAGCTCTGGCCACACAGGGTGCTCAGGCGTTTGAAAAAGCCCTCTGCGGGGCTGGCCGCCGCGGCGGGCGTTATCATCAGCGACGCAAAGGCCGCGAGCGAAAGAAAAAGGGTGCGGGTTGTCATGCCCCGCACCCTAACGCAATTGGACGCACTGACCAGAGGGATCAGACGCGCAGCACCACGGTTTCCACGATCGGACGGCGATCCCAGATGTGCTGGGAGGCTTTTTTCAGCGCGCGGGCAATGGCGATCTCGATTTCCATATCGTCGTCGCGGGCCTCGCCCTTGACCCCGGCCAGGGCCCGTTCGGCGGTCTCGCTCAGCTCTTCGAGTGCCTCTTCGATGGTGTATTCGGCATCGCCCGGCAGGCCAAGACCGCGTACCTCGACGTCCGAAACCAGCTTGTTGCGGTCATTAAGCGCCAGCGACACGAACAGCATGCCATTGTGGGCGGCATGGCGACGCTCGCGCAGGGCATCATCGCTTTCCGGCACCAGCACTCCGCCGTCGACGAACAGGCGGCCCGAGGGCACTTCGTCGATCACCTCGGGCAGACCCGGCGCCAGACGGATCAGGTCGCCGTTACGCGGGGTAACCTGGAGCGGCACCTGCAGGTCACGGGCAAAGGCCGCGTGTTCAAGGATATGGCGGCGTTCGCCATGGGTCGGCACCGCGATCTGGGGCTTGGCCCAGCGGTACATATCCGCCAGCTCGTCACGGCACGGGTGACCCGAGACGTGGATCCCCGGATGGTCGCGCTCGGTGTAAAGCCGCACACCCCGGTCTGCGAGGCGGTTTTGCAGGTTGCGGATGCTGATCTCATTGCCTGGGATCACGCGCGAGGAAAAGACGCAAGAGTCCCCCTCGCCCAACTTGACCTGGGGGTGCTTGCCTTCGGCGATGCGGGCCAGGGCCGCGCGCGGCTCGCCCTGCGAGCCGGTGCAGAGATACAGCACCTCGGCGTCGGGCATGGCATTGGCCTCAGGCTCACTCAGGAACGGCAACAGATCGGTCAAAAGGCCCACCGACTTCGCTGCCGCCGCCATCCGGTGCATCGAGCGACCCACCAGACAGACCCGGCGGCCACAGGCTTCAGCCGCCCGGATCACGCTGTCCATCCGCG
>JBKBWB010000341.1:0-2332 GCA_046289215.1 Asticcacaulis sp.
GCTCGCCGGGGCCATAGACCCAGTTGCGCCCGACCTCGCCGCTGAGGGCATGGTAGCGGCCTTCGGCTTTCCAGCCGAGTTGACGGGTCATGAAGTCCACAGCGGCGCTGGTGGTCGGGGCTACGATCACATCCAGCGTCGGGTCCCCAGCCCGGCGGTTATAGCTGTTGGGATAGGGGTCAAAGCTCGTCACCGCCGTATCATAGCGGCTGGCGATGCGTTGCTGGTCTCGGTACAGCTCGCGCGTATAGGTCCCCAGGTCAATGCAGCCATTGAGCTGCGCCACCAGTTTTGGATCCAACCCGGTCAGGGCCGAGACCTTGCTGGCCAGACGCGCCTTGGCGGCTGCATCCTTGGCCCCGCGCATCAGATCGACCATATATTCGCCGCGCGCATAGGCCTCGGCCTCGGCCAGCATGGCCTTGGTCACCGGCCCCTTGCCCGTGCGTTCCAGATGGGCCGCGGCCATCGACGGCAAACGGCTGACGGCGGTCACCGGGCTGATCTCATTGTCATTCAGGGTGGCCCGGTCCAGCAGCGGCGAAATGATCACGAGGCCGGAAATGCCGACCCCCTCCACGCTCTGGAGCTGGTTGGCCAGACGCGGGGTGCGATAGCCGCCATAGCTTTCCCCGGCGATGAATTTCGGCGCGGCCATGCGCTCGTTCTTGAGCAACCAGTCGGCGACGATGCGGGACAGATAGACGATATCCTGTTGCGGTCCCCAGAACTGGCGTTTGGTCTCTTCGAGGCTGACATAGCTGCGTGAAAAGCCCGTGCCGACCGGATCGATGAACACCAGATCCGTGAACTCCAGCCAGGTTTCCGGGTTGTCGCTCAACAGCGCCGGATCCGACGGCGCCTCGCCATTATTGCCAAACGGGATCCGCTTGGGCCCCATGACCCCGAGGTGTAGATAGACACTGGCGGCACCCGGCCCGCCATTGAAGGCAAAGGTGACCGGGCGGCGGGTCTTGTCGGCGCCATCCAGCGTATAGGCCGTATAGACGATCTCTGCTTGAATCTTGCCCTTGTCATCCTTGATCGGCAAGACCCCGACCGTGGCCGTATAGTTGAGGGTCTTGGCCCCGATGCGGATCGACATCGCCTTGCTGACGGGCTTGGGCAGATATTGTGGGCTTGCCTCGGCAGCCTTGCCAGCCTCGGGCTTGGCGTCCTGCGCCAGAGCCGGTGACGCCAGACAGCCAAGGGCGGCGGCGAGCATCAAGAGCCGTCCCAGCGGGCGGCGGGGTGTATTTGCGAACATGGGTTTCATTGGCTTCCCTCCCGGCGCGGTTTTGATGGGGTGCGCCTGTTAGACCGTAACCTTAGAGACATTCTCAAGCGTGACAATATCCCTGATGCGGCCCTTTGATGGGCCATCGCTCACGACCGCGCTCCCGCTTGTGTGATCATCTCTCACGGCCCACACCCTTGGTTTCGTTTGGCAACCATGCCAGTTTACCCTGACCGGACTACAGATCCGGGCCATTCGGGGGAAACCGTTGTCTCAATCGTCCTTGTCTGCCGCCCGTCTTGGGGTGTTTGTGCTGCCGTGTCTTCCGTTTGCGGCTCTGGCCTTGCCGCTGGTGGTGACCCTTCCAGAATTCTATGCCAGCCATCTGGGACTGGATCTGGCGTTGGTGGGGATGGTGTTTCTGCTGGCGCGGCTGTTTGACATCGCCACCGATCCGATTGTCGGGATCTTGATGGACCGGACCCGCACACGGTTCGGCCGGTTCCGCCTGTGGCTGGCGCTCAGCCTGATCCCGCTGATGGGCGCGGTCTATATGGTGTTTTTCGCCGATCCGGGCAGCAGCATGGCCCGGCTGGTGTTCTGGCTGTTTGCCCTTTACGCCATTTTCTCGGTCTCCAGCCTGTCGCACATGAGCTGGGGCGCGGCGCTGTCGCCCGACTATCACCAACGCTCGCGCGTGTTTGCCTGGTGGCAGGGCGCCAATATCCTCGGCATGGTGATCGCCCTGCTGATCCCGCCGTTAGTAATGCAGACGGGGCTTGGCACCTATGTCGACGGGGTGCGCTATATGGCCCTGTTTATCCTCGCGCTCTTGCCGATCACCGTCGGTCTTTGTGTCTGGATGACCCAGGAAACGATTGCCGAAGCCCCGAAAACGCCCTTAAAAATCAGCGACTATCTCAAGCTCTATCGCCGTCCGGACGTAGTGCGGATCCTTTTGTCGGACCTGTTGCTGGGGATCGCGCCGGGGATCACCGCGGCGATGTTCTTTTTCTTCTTTGAGCAGATCAAAGGCCTCGATCGCGCCCAGACCTCGATCGTGCTGCTGGTCTATTTCATCGCCGGCCTGATCGG
>JBKBWB010000342.1:0-2329 GCA_046289215.1 Asticcacaulis sp.
AGATAGATCACGAACAACCCCATCAAGGCTGCAAACCCATAGCCCCACAGGCTTAAGGGCAGCAGCAGAACCCCGGTCAGGGCGGCAAACCCCACGCTGAGGCTATAGAGCGAAACGATCCCGAGGTCGTAAAGGCGCACCGAACGCTTGCCCAGACAGAGGATCGCCAAGGCCAAAACCATAAGGGGCAAAAAGACGATCACCAGCTTGTTGCCCAAGCCCAGCACCAGCTGAAAATAGGTGCCGGGGGCCTTGAGCACCTTGCCGATTTTGTAAGACAGCCAGGCCTCGCTGCGTTCCACCCGGCCATCCGAGCGCGCCTCGACGTCTAGTTCTGCCTTGAGATCGGCGAGACCCTTCAGAAAACCGCGCGAGGTATCGACCGGGACCTCTGGCGGCGGCTGATAGACCTGGACCCCGTCCACAAGCTTATATCGTTCGGCCATGGGGCGCGGCGCAACGGAGGCATCGGGTTGTGGCAAGCCACTGCGGGCCACGACGCTCGCCACCAGAAACAGCACCATCAACGCGACAAAGAACAGCCGCAGCGGCGGCAAGCGATCCGAGCGCTGGCCCTCGATATAGGCCCGCACAAACCGGCCCGGCGTGAGAAGCAGTCCGCGCAGGGTTCGGACGAGCTTGGAGTCATAGCTGGTCAGGCTCTTGGCCATGTCGACCAAAAACACCCAAAGACTGCGGTGGTGGGCGGTCGTATCCAGCCCACAGGCATGGCAATAGGGCCCTTGAAGCACGGTCTGACACGCCGGACACGGATCCCCCACAGCGACCGGAATATGCAGTCGTCGATAGGCCTGATCCAGCCGCTCACGGACAGTCAGCCGGACCTCTGGCACCGTGGGGGACGGATCGGTCATAAGGCCTCAGTTGCCGCCGTCGGCCCAGGATGGCTTGCGGCGTTCCAAAAAGGCGCGAACACCCTCCTGCCCTTCGGGGCTGGTGCGGGCCTTGGCGATCCGGCGGGCCGTTTCCTCCATCAGCCGGTGATCGATCTTTTGGCCCCAGACATCCCAGACCAGACGCTTGGACTCGGCAATCGCCCCCGGCGCACAGGCCATCATCTGGTCGGACAGGGCTTCAGCCTCGGCTCTCAAGCCGTCGCCATCCTTGACCACGGCCTGCACGAGGCCGATCTCGTGGGCCATGGCCGCATCAAACACCTGGCCGGTGGCAAACAGACGCTTGGCCGCGCGCGGGCCAATGGCGTCGACCACATAGGGGCTGATGGTCGCCGGGATCAGGCCCAGCTTGACCTCGGAAAAGGCGAACTTGGCCGCTTCGGTGGCAATGGCCATATCACAGACGGCCACAAGGCCTGCCCCGCCGCCCATGGCCGCGCCGTCCACCAGCGCCACCGTCAACGCGGGCATGTCGTGCAGCGCCTTGAGCATCCGCGCCAGTTCCATGGCATCCTGACGGTTCTCGTCCTCGGTCCATTCGACCGCCTGACGCATCCAGCCAAGGTCCGCACCCGAACAGAAGGTACCCTCGGCCCCCATCACGAACACGACGCGCACGTGATCGGCCCCGTGCAGGGTCTCGAAAGCCTCGCGCAGGGCGACAATGGTGTCGGCGTCAAAGGCGTTTTTCTTCTGCGGGCGATTGATGACCACATAGGCCACCCCCGACGGGCTGGCGTCCAACAGGACCAGCCCCGGCAGCGCCTCGGTCGGATTATCGACAAACGGTTCGGCGATCGGATTGTCTGACATGGCGGGCGCTCCTTACATACGGAACACGCCAAAAGGCGTGTCGGGGATCGGGGCATTGAGGCTGGCGCTGATCGCCAGGCCGAGCACGTCGCGGGTCTGGGCTGGATCGATGATCCCGTCATCCCATAACCGGGCTGTAGCATAGTACGGCGAGCCTTCGTCTTCGTAGCGGGCCCGGATCGGGGCCTTGAAGGCCTCTTCCTGTTCGGTCGGCCAGGTTTCGCCCTTGGCCTCCATGGCATCACGACGGATGGTCGCCAGAACGCTGGCCGCCTGCTCGCCGCCCATCACCGAAATCCGCGAATTGGGCCAGGTGAACAGGAACCGCGGGCTATAGGCGCGGCCGCACATGCCATAGTTGCCCGCCCCGAACGAGCCGCCGATCAGCACGGTGAACTTGGGCACATTGGCCGAGGCCACGGCAGTCACGAGCTTCGCGCCATCCTTGGCGATGCCGCCCGCTTCATATTTTCCACCGACCATAAAGCCGGAGATATTCTGAAGGAAAATCAGCGGGATCTTACGCTTGCATGCCAGCTCGATGAAGTGCGCCCCCTTAAGGGCGCTTTCGGAGAACAACACACCATTATTGGCCAAGA
>JBKBWB010000343.1:0-2314 GCA_046289215.1 Asticcacaulis sp.
CGACCCCGGCAATATGGATCAGGTGTTCAGTCATGCGGGGCTTGAGCGTGGCCCCATCCCAGGAAAAGCCTTCGGAAAGCTGACCGGCCAATCGTGGGCTTATCGGGGCGGGCAGGTCTTCACGCGCAGCATAGGGCTCGCGGAACGTTGTGTTACGCATGCCCAAGGGGGTCAGAATGCGCGCTTCGGCGAGGGTTGGATAATCCCGGGCCTTAGCCGACTGAACCGTCGCGGCGGCGGCAAGCCCCGATGCGTAATTGGAATAGGTGGCAAATTCGCCCGGATCCCGGACACGTCGTGGCTTGTGCCGCGACAGATAATCACCGACGGAGAGGATCTTGTTGGGATTAAGCGCAAACAGATGTCCGAGCCCGGTGTCTTCGTAGCCTGACGCCTGGCCCATGATGTCCCGAAGTGTCAGTTTCCGTTCTGCCGAAGAGGCCTCAAAGTCGATGTCTTCCGGCAAAAAGCCTTCAATGGGTTTGTCCAAGCTCAGGCGACCGGACTCGACCTCCTGCATCGCGGCGACCCAGGTAAAGGTCTTGGAGATCGAGCCAAGGCGGAACAGCGTGACATTCGGATCGACGCGCGTGACCGGGTTCAGACGGGCATAGCCATAGCCCTTGAGCAGGACGGTCTGGCCATTTTGAACAATCGCGACGCTGGCTCCGGCGATTTTCTCACGCTTGAGCGCGTCAAGGACCAGCCCATCAACATAGGCCTCCAGGCGCGTGGCGTCTAAGGAGGCGCGGAGCGGAGCCGTTGCTGCAACAGGCGGCAAGGCGGGTTGCGGCGTGATACGCGCCGGACGAGTCGCTTGACGCCGGGGCGGTGAGGGACGGTCTTGCGAAATCTCTGCGATCGGCGCCATGGTTGGCGCGGGCAGTGTTTCAGAGGGGACAGAACTGGGGCTGTCTGAAAGCGTCTGAGTCGCAGCGTGCGAAAGCCCACCTGCGCTCAGGACAAGAGCCAGGCCAAAGGCCCGCAAGCTCTCGACAATCTGCCCCCGATACCCTGCCGAACGAACCATGCCGCTCTCTCCCGAAGTCCAGACGATGACGCTGGTCTTTGAAGCGCCAAAAGCGTTCAGGACGCAAGGGAAAAAGCGGAATTTTCACAGCCCGTGCAGATCATGCACAGGCTTATTTTTTGCGGAACTGATCGAGTGAAACGATCTTGGGTGCGCTGTCATCCGACGCCGTTTCTGGTTCCGGTTCTGCGACCACAGCGGGGGCTTCGGGAACGTGGAATTCCAGACCAAACTGGGCATAGGGATCGGTGAAACGGGTCACCGCCGCATAGGGCACGCTCAGGTGCTTGGGTTGGCCCCCAAAGCTGAGTGTGACCGAGAAAAAGGTCTCGCCCGGTGCCAGGTCGCGGTACTGATGCTGCATCACAATCGTGATTTCATCCGGATAGCGGGCCAGAAGATCAGCTGGGATCGAAACTCCCGGCGCCCTAGTGCGGAAGCTGATATAGAGGTGGTGCTCCCCCGGCAGGCCTTCAGGCGAAGCTGCGCGCTTGAGGGCCGATTTAACGACCCCACGCAGCGCATCCTGTGCCATCTCGGCATAGCCCATCAGATCCGTGGGCACTTCGTCCTGAGACATCCGATCCTCTTTGTTACGCGTCTTGAGTCCCCCATAGTACCCACAAGCCTTTGCGACGAAAAGCCACGCTTCAGGCGGTTTGCAAACATTTTCAGAGGGAAAGTGGAGGTTTCTGTTGCCAGGCACCTCCGAGCCCCGCCTGAGAGGGCTAACTCTCAGGACTTTAGGTCGGATTTACCCCGCTGCATTACGCAGCAAGAGCGACATCCTGAGCGAAGTTATCGTTCGCAACTAGTTTAAAGGCCGATTGCGGGGGCCCACCCCGAGAGAAAGCAACGTCTTTACACGCCCGTCGATGCTGATCGGCCCCATAGTTTCGCCCGATAACGGCAAAAGACGATGGTGGAGCCGCCGGGAATCGCACCCGGGTCCGGTTCGCTTATTTCACGCACGTTTATCCCCATAGTCCGTCCGAGGACGAACAGGTTGAATATAGGGCAAAGCCCGGCCCTGTGAAAGAGCCGGGCTGTCGTAGGAGCCGCGTTTTAGGGGATAAGCCGGGCTTAAAGCGGCGCGCAGACCGTTTCCAGCCAAGTGCGGACGTCTGACGGGACGCGCGGTCCGACCAGTTCCAGAACCTTGGCGTGATAGGCGTCCATATAGGCGCGCTCGTCCGGGGTCAGCAGCGACACCTCGATCAAACTGCGGTCGATGGGAGCCCATGTGAGGTTTTCAAACCCGAGCATGGCCCGCTCGCCGCCGGC
>JBKBWB010000344.1:0-2308 GCA_046289215.1 Asticcacaulis sp.
CGCCCTGTGTGGTTTTACCCACACATTCTGGCAGTTGTTTCTGGCGCGTATGGGCGTTGGTGTCGGTGAGGCGGGCGGTGTGGCTCCGGCCTATAGTCTGATTAGTGACTATTTCCCGCCTAAGGAGCGCGCCCGCGCCATGGCGGTCTACAGTTTTGGCATTCCAATTGGGTCGGCCCTCGGGATCTTGTTTGGGGGGCTGTTGGCCTCTCTGGTGGATTGGCGATTTGCCTTTATGGCTGTGGGGTTCGCGGGGTTATTGATTGCGCCGGTGTTCCGCCTGATGGTTAAGGATCCGCCCCGCGGTCAGTACGATCCTAAGCCTGAGCCCGGCAGCCCGGCGGCGAAGGCGGCGCCCATCGGTGTAGTTCTGAGCACCATTTTGCCCAAGCCGAGTTTCTGGTTGATCTCGTTTGGGGCGTCTTGCAGCTCTATTCTGGGTTATGGCTTGATTTTTTGGCTGCCGTCGTTCTTCCAGCGCTCGTTTGGCCTGTCCTTGGTGGATCGGTCTTTGTTTATGGCCGGGATCATCTTTACTGGCGGGATCATCGGCATCTGGATCGGCGGCATGCTTGGCGACAAGCTGGGCGGCAAGCACAAGGGTGCCTATGCGCTGATCCCTGCGATCGCCTTTGTGCTGTCGATCCCCTGCTACGCCTTCGGCTTGCTGTCCGAATCCTTGCTCGTTGCTTTTTTTGTGTTCCTGGTGCCCCAGGCACTGGGGCTTGTGTGGCTGGGTCCCGTGATCACGGCAATTCAGCACCTCGGGCCTGCGAATATGCGTGCGACGGCCTCGGCTCTTTTCCTGTTCATCAATAATCTGATCGGAATCGGTTTCGGCACCGTCTTCTTTGGCATGCTGTCTGACTATCTGGCCCCGCGTTATGGCGATGACGCACTTAAGATGTCGATCCTGTTCGGGCTTGTCTTTTATGCCTTGTCCGCAGGGTTTTTCTTCCTGGCTTCGCGCCGTTTAAAGCGTGACTGGGTAGGCTAGATCGGCGCTTTTCTCTCACATTCCTGAAAATCTGTTCCGTAACAGCAAAAGGCGCAAACAGGCGGTTGCGCCCCGGCTTTACCCTCTTTATAAACTGGCTCCGATCAAAGGTTTGGCGCCGGATGCCAAACCTGTTCAACGCACCCGCGACCGGTTTCATGAACATTCACGAGCATCAAGCTAAAGCCGTTCTCAAAGAGTTCGGTGTTGCCGTACCACGCGGCTTTGCCGCCTTTACGGCCAAGGACGCCCACAAGGCTGCCAAGGAATTGAAAAACACCAAGGTTTGGGTGGTAAAATCCCAGATCCATGCGGGTGGGCGCGGCAAGGGCCGTTTCGAAGGGCTGGGCCCGGATGCCAAGGGCGGCGTCCGCGTGGTCAAGTCGCCTGACGAGGTCAAGAAGAACGCCGAGGAAATGCTCGGGCGCGTTCTGGTGACCCATCAGACCGGCCCCAAGGGCAAGCAGGTCAACCGCCTCTACATCGAAGAGGGCGCGGATATCCGCCGCGAGCTTTACCTGTCGCTGCTGGTGGATCGCGTGACGTCGCGCGTCTCCGTTGTGGCCTCGACTGAGGGCGGTATGGACATCGAAGAGGTCGCCCATTCGACCCCGGAGAAGATCCACAGCTTCACCATCGATCCGGCCACCGGTGTGTTCCCGACCCACGGTCGGGCGCTGGCCAATGCGCTGGGCCTCAAGGGCGATCTAGCCAAGCAAGGCTATGCCTTGCTGCAGCAGCTCTATACGGCCTTCTGTGCCAAAGACATGGATATGCTGGAAATCAACCCGCTGATCGTGACGGGTGACGAAAAGCTGCTGGTGCTCGACGCCAAGGTCAGCTTTGACAGCAACTCGCTCTATCGTCATCCGGACATCGTCGCCCTGCGTGACGTGACCGAAGAAGACGAGAAGGAAATCGAAGCCTCGAAGTTCGACCTGTCCTACATCGCCCTCGATGGCGATATCGGCTGCATGGTCAATGGTGCGGGTCTGGCCATGGCCACCCTCGACATCATCAAGCTTTATGGCTCTGAGCCGGCCAACTTCCTCGACGTGGGTGGTGGTGCCAGCAAGGAAAAAGTGACCGCCGCCTTCAAGATCATCACCTCGGATCCCAATGTGAAGGGCATCCTGGTCAATATCTTCGGTGGCATCATGCGTTGCGACATCATCGCCGAAGGCGTGATCGCGGCGGTGAAAGAAGTGGGTCTCAAGGTGCCGCTGGTCGTGCGCCTCGAAGGCACCAACGTCGAACTCGGCAAGAAAATCATTAATGAGAGCGGCCTGAATGTCATCGCCGCTGACGATC
>JBKBWB010000345.1:0-2307 GCA_046289215.1 Asticcacaulis sp.
GACCGAGCCTTTCGCAATTTCCAGGAAACCTTCCCGATCCTGATCGCGCTTGCCTTGGCTCTGCATCTCACCGACCGGGGTGAGGGGCTGTTGCCGCTGGCTGGCGCGGCTCTCTATGTTGCGAGCCGCATCCTGTTTGTGCTCCTCTATGCCATGGGCAGCCGCTTGCGCAGCCTTGTCTGGGGTCTAAGCTTTTTTGCTCTGCTTATGCTGTTTGCCGGACTGTTTATTTAACCCTGTCACAGCTTAGCCGTGAAATCAGACCGCTTCCGCCTCAAACTGGTCCTGAATTGGTCATGTTCGGCTGGCAAAACCCTCAACATAAGAAACGGGGGTAACCTATGAAGACCGTATTGATGACTGTGGCCATGATGATGGCCGCAACCAGCCTGACGACCGCTCAGGCCCAGAGCTATCCGCAGCCTCTGGAGGCCGCGCTGGCCAAGACCCAGAAGGCCCGCGAGGCGCGTTACGCCTTCACCTTGCATTATAAAGTCGATGGCCAAGCCTATACCCTGAATTACGATCCAACTCAGAGCCGTGATGCGGGCTGGACCCTCGTGTCGCAGGCCGTTTCCAGCCTGAGCGCGGAGGAAAAGCAAGCCTTTGACGAGCTGAAGTCGGACCGGACACCCGATCACACCATGCTGCTGCCGGAAGACCTCTATAAGACTCACATCAAGGCTGAACTGTTGCGCGGTGATGGCGATGTGTTGACCTATCGTCTGCATCCCAAACCGGGTCCGGCGAAGGACGGCGAGATGATCGGCGAAATCCAGGTTGATAAGGCCCGTCAGGTGATCGTCGCTACCCGTTTCTATAACGCCCGCCCGTTCAAGCCGGACGCGGTGGTCAAGTTGGAACAGGTGTCTGAAACCGCCATGTTTGCGCCGGTCCCGGGCGTTGATGTCCCCGTGGCTACCCGGCGAGTCACGACTGTGTCGGGTTCAGCTATGTTTCAGCCCTTTACCCAGGTCGAAGACATGACTTTGTCCCAGGTTCGCCGCGTGCGCTGATCGGGTTTGACCTTTCCCCCGTTTTGTCTGGCCCATCAGAAAAAACGGGGACATCGTGAGTGCGCCGTTACGGCATTTGGGGGACGCTGACCATATAGTCGGCGTTCCTTTCGCTTTTTCGGTGTTTCAGGGTTGGGCAGACTCGCCTATGATTTTCAGGGTCAACCATCTGATGTCGTTGGACGTTTACAGCAATGAATCAGCCGCTGCAGCGTGACTTGGGCAGTGGTCACAGACCCGTGCCATTCAAGATAACTTAGCTATGATAATTTAAGATAACTCTGGTCACGCAGGCGGGATTGGTCTTCTATAGGTCTTAATGCGGGTTCGCTTTCACGAAACCGGCTTTAGGAATATGGGGCGGTCATGCAGATATCAGGCGTTGAACAAGATGCGGTTCGGTCGGTTCTGATCGTCGGGGGCGGAACATCCGGCTGGATCACCGCCGCCTATCTGGCCAAGGTCTGGGGCGCGGGCCAGCCGGGGGGCATCCGGATCCGGCTGATCGAGTCCAAGGCCATCGGTACCATCGGCGTGGGCGAGGGGACGTTCCCGACCATCAAGCGCACCCTTTCCGTGATTGGGATCAGCGAGGCTGAGTTCATGGCCGCGACCTCGGCCACGTTCAAACAGGGGATCCGGTTCGTGGACTGGGTTAAGGCCCCGGTGAATGGCCAGCACAGCCACTATTACCACCCGTTCCACCCGCCCCGGATGATGGAAACGGTTCACGAGCTGACGCCCTATTGGCTGATGGGACTGGCGGGCGACCGGCCTTTTGCGCAAAGCGTTTGTATTCAGGATCCGGTGGTCGAGGCCGGTAAGGGGCCCAAGCGTCCCGGCGAGCCGGACTATGAAGGGCCGCTCTACTATGCCTATCACCTTGATGCCGGAAAGTTTGCCGACCTGCTGCGCGACAAGGCCATTGCCTTGGGCGTTGAGCATATCATCGGCGATATCGAGACGGTGGTCAGGGGCGACAACGGCGATATTGCCCATGTCACGACCCAACAGCATGGCGACCTTAGCGCGGACCTGTTTATCGATTGCTCAGGCTTTGCGTCCTTGCTGCTTGGCCAGACCATGCAGTCCGAGTTCCGCGACATGAATTCGGTGCTGTTCGTGGACCGGGCCATCGCCATGCAGGTGCCCTACACTGACCCCCAGACTCCGATTGCCACCACCACCATCTCCACCGCCCAGGAAAATGGCTGGACCTGGGATATCGCCCTCAGCGGACGGCGCGGGACTGGCTATGTCTATTCCAGCCGCTATACCGACGATGATCGCG
>JBKBWB010000346.1:0-2299 GCA_046289215.1 Asticcacaulis sp.
GCGTCCGTCGGTGATCGCGGTGTTCGACTCAATCGCCCAAGAGATCCTTCTCTGTGCACCGGTCTGGCCGGAGGCGGCCATCCGTGCTGAAGACGCCTTTGCCGCCGCCCAGGCGCGTCTGGATCAGGTTGAGCGCGACCTCAAGGCCCCGCTGGATGTCCAGCCGCCGCGCAAGGCCCGCGATCAGGCGCCCCTGACCTCGCACTGGACCCAGGACCAGTTCTGTGAGGCCGTGGACAAGGCCAAGGCCTATATCGCCACCGGCGATGTGTTTCAGGTGGTGCCCAGCCAGCGGTTTGAAGCGCCGTTTGACCTCGATCCCTTCAGCTTCTATCGGGCGCTGCGGCGCCAGAACCCCTCGCCGTTCCTGTTCTATCTGGACTTCGGCGGCTTCCAGATGGCTGGGTCCAGCCCGGAAATCCTGTTGCGTATCCGCGACGGCAAGATGACCCTGCGCCCGTTGGCCGGAACCCGTAAGCGCGGGGCCACCCCCGAAGAAGACAAGGCCCTTGAGGCCGAGTTGCTGGCCGATCCCAAGGAACGGGCCGAGCATCTGATGCTGATTGACTTGGGTCGCAACGACGTTACCCGCGTGGCCAAGCCGGGCAGCGTGCGCGTGACCGAGCAATTCGTAGTCGAACGCTACAGCCAGGTGATGCACATCGTTTCCAACGTCGAGGGCGAAGCGCCGGACGATGTGGATCCGATCGAGGCCTTGCTCTCGGCCCTGCCCGCCGGAACGCTTTCAGGCGCGCCCAAGGTGCGGGCCATGCAGGTCATCGACGAGCTGGAACCCTATAAGCGCGGCGTGGCCTATGCCGGGGGTGTGGGCTATGTCACGGCGGCCCAGACGCTGGATGTCTGTATCGTCCTGCGTACGGCCCTGTTCAAGGATGGCAAGATCCACGTCCAGTCGGGCGCGGGCGTCGTGGCCGACAGCGATCCGGTCAGCGAATACGAGGAAACGCGCCACAAGGCCCGCGCCCTGGAACGCGCCGCCGCCGACGCCTGGAAGTTTGCGTAAGGGATACTGTCCCTTACTGCATCACAATGATCGGGGCGGTGTCGGGGGTTTGGACCGGCATCTGACCATTGGTGCTGGTCTTGAGCACAACCGTCATGGCCAGAATTACGGTGCTGAGGGCCAGTAAGGCCGACGCCCCGAAGGCCCACATTGGCGACGGGGCGGCCGCGGCCACGGGGTCCGCCAGCAAGGTCCGGGCGGCCTCTAATTTTTCAAGCGCGGCATTGCGAAACGGGGCCGGTTGCGGGGCCAGAGCCGGGTCGGCCTCGCCCAGAACCGCCGCCTCCAGGGCCGCGCGCAGGGCCGGAGCGCCCACGCCATCGGTCTTGGAGTCCGGTTGGTCCGAGGGGGCCCCTTGCCAACGGTCAATGATGGGTTCGATCACCATAGGGACTGTCTCACACAGAAACGCGCGTTCGCCAAGTCACCGGCGCTTGGCGTGCGCCGGATATGCGACTATGTGAGAACCAAACCGGAGCCGGACATGATCCTCGTCATCGATAACTACGACAGCTTTACTTACAATCTGGTTCATTATCTCAATGAGTTAGGCGCTGAAACGGCGGTTTGGCGCAATGATGCTCTGAGCGTGGATCAGGCTCTGGGTCTAGGGGCCAAGGCTGTGTTGTTATCGCCGGGACCGTGCGATCCGGACCGCGCGGGGATCTGTTTGCCGCTGCTTAAGGCCGCGCCACTGGATCTGCCGATTCTCGGGGTCTGCCTCGGCCATCAGGCCATGGGCCAGGCCTTTGGCGGTGAGGTGATCCGGGCCAAGAGCCTGATGCATGGCAAGGTCAGCCCGATCCATCACGATGGCGAAGGGCTGTTCCGGGGTCTGGATAATCCGTTCCAGGCGACGCGCTATCACAGCCTCGCGGTGCGCCGCGAGACCTTGCCCAACGCGCTTAAGGTCACGGCCTGGACCGAGGATGGCGAGATCATGGGCCTGAAGCATGTATCGCGCCCGCTCTATGGCGTGCAGTTCCACCCCGAATCGATTGCCACCGAGGGCGGCCACCAGATGCTGGCCAACTTCCTCGATTTGGCCGGGATTGCGCACACGGACCTTCCGGCCACGGCCATTCCGGTGGCCCGGCCCCAGTTGAAGACGGCCTGAGTGATGCACGACCCTCTTGCTATGAAACCCCTGCTGGCCAAGCTGGCAGAGGGACAGACCCTCAGCCCCGCCGAGGCCACCGCCTTTTTCGAGGCCTGTCTGCGCGGCGAGCCCACCCCGGCCCAGATCGCGGCGGCGGTTACGGCGATGAAGCTGCG
>JBKBWB010000347.1:0-2297 GCA_046289215.1 Asticcacaulis sp.
CCCTCGGCCCGTCTTGGCGGGTCCGTGGCCGTACACCTCTATGCCGCCCGGATGGGGGCCGCCATGGTCCGCGTCCATGATGTCCGTGAAACGGTCCAGGCCTTGCGGGTCCAGTCCGCGCTCGAAACCGCGCCCAAAGCCTGAAGGCCTCAGTTCACCGGCATGGTGATATCAAACGCGGCGATTAGATCGGGGTTGCGCACCCAGAACCCGCCGCTGAGCGGATAGGTATCGGGCCGGATCGGATTAAAGGCGGCCGGAACCGGCGGCAGATAGTGCAGTTCCCCGTCCCGATAGCCCTGAAGCCGCAGGGTTATGCCGTCATCAAGATCCGCCTCGATGACTTGCCCGGCCATCATTTCCACCTCGGCCAACTCGCCCGCCCCATCGAGATAGTTCAGCCGGATCAGCACCGTTGTTCCGGTCACCGCGTCCAGCCACTCGGATTCCCGGTCGGCCCAGGCGTCGGGATCAAGGATGTTCCACCGTCCGCTCATGGCGTTCACGCCTCGCCATCCACAGCCACAAAGCGTGGGCCGCAATAGTCCCCTACGGTGATCGTTTCCGTAAACATGGTGAGCGGCCGGATCCACAGACGGTTGCTCTTGAGCGGGCTATAGACCACATAAGACTCTTCGGTCTCGGAATGGGTGGCCGTGCCCAGCACGCGATAGAGTCCGCCCTTGTAGTGCTGATAAAGCCCGACGGGTAGGGCGCTGTCATAGGGCAAACTCAGGTCGTCCATGTCCGCAAACGCTATCGGCGCGCCCTCAGGGGTAGTCTGTTGCATAGAAAGGGTCTGTCCATGAGTCTGTCGCTGTTGCAAGGGATCAATCCCTGGCTCGCGCTCCTGATTGCCGGGGCGCTGGAAATCGCCTGGGCGTCGGGGTTCAAATATGTCAGCCCGCAACGTCCGCTGATCTCGCTCATGGTCGGACTGGCCATGGTGACCAGCTTCTATTTTCTTTGGCTGGCGACCCAGAAACTGCCGGTCGGCACGGCCTATGCGGTCTGGACCGGCATTGGCGCGGCGGGCGCCGCGATCATCGGCATGCTGATTTTCAAGGAGCCGATGACGGCAGTTCGGATCCTCTCGCTCGTCGCCATTATCGGCGGTGTGGTTGGGCTCAAGCTCGGCTCGGGTCACTAAGGAGACGCGTGCGCCATGTCTGAGCCGTTCAATGCGAACCCATCTGCCGGGCGGGTGCTGATTATCGCCGGATCCGATTGCAGCGGCGGGGCCGGGCTGCAAGCCGACCTCAAGACCGTCACCGTTTTAGGCGGCTATGCCATGACGGCGATTACCGCGATCACGGTGCAAAACACCCTCGGGGTCAGTGCCGTGCATGACCTGCCCGTGGATCTGATCAAGGCTCAGGCCCATGCCTGTCTTGAGGATATCGGGGCCGATGCCATCAAGCTCGGCATGCTCAGCCGTGTCCCGGTGATCGAAGCGGTGGCCTCTGTGCTCGATCGCTGCCCCTTGGTGCCCGTCGTGGCCGATCCGGTGATGGTGGCCAAGGGCGGCGCATCCTTGCTCCAGTCCGAGGCGGTTGCGGCCCTAACGGCGCTGATCCTGCCGCGCGCCGCCTTGCTGACCCCCAATGCGCCCGAAGCGGCGGTGCTGACGGGCCTAGCGGTCGAGACTCCGGACCAGATGCGCGCCGCCGGGGCGCGGCTCCTGGCCATGGGCGCGCGGGCGGTGCTGATGAAGGGCGGGCATGTCCCGGGCGATACGGTCACGGACCTTCTGATGACCCCGGATGGCGAAACCCGCTTCGACAGCCCCCGCATCGACAGCCGCCATACCCATGGCACGGGCTGCACCTTGGCGTCGGCCTGTGCAACGGGGCTCGCCAAGGGCCTGTCGCTGACGGACGCGGTCCGCGCGGCGCATGCCTATGTCCAGGGCGCGATCCGCCATGCACCGGGTCTGGGCGGCGGGCATGGGCCGCTGGGCCATGGCTGGGTTTTGGGGGACAGCACGGTATGACCGCCGAGGATCTGGAGGGGCAATTGGTTGCCCTTCTTCGGCAAAATGAACCGCTGATGCGGGTGCTGCGGCTGTGTTCGGATCTGAACCTGCCGGACTGGATGATCTTTTCCGGCGCGGTCTATCAGACGGTGTTCAATCACCGCTCAGGCTTGCCGCTGACGACGGGGCTGAAAGACTATGATCTGGCCTATTACGATGCCTCGGACCTCAGCTACGAGGCCGAAGATGCCGTGATCCGTCGGGTCCGCGCGGATCTGCCAGACGATCTCAAGGATCTGGTCGAGGTCCGCAATCAGGCCCG
>JBKBWB010000007.1:0-17849 GCA_046289215.1 Asticcacaulis sp.
TGCCCGTAAGGCCTTTGGTGAGGCTCTAAAGCGTGATCCAAAGGCTCAGGGCGCGCGCTATTATCTGGCCACGCAAGCCATTGCCGAGGGGGATGTGGCGGGCGGAAAGGCGGCCTTGGTGGCGTTACGCGATGAACTACCCATTGAGGATCCGCGCCGTGCTGCGCTCAATGCCCAGATTTCCTCGGCTGAATTCCAAGGGGTTTCGGAGGCTGCGACGGCGCTGGCCGGGGCCTCCGCCGAGGACCAGCAGGCCATGATCAAGGGCATGGTCGAGGGGCTGGCGGCCCGTCTGGCGGAAAACCCCAACGATCCTGAAGGCTGGGTGCGTCTGGTTCGGGCCTATGGGGTGTTGGGCGACAAGGCCCGCCAAGGCGAGGCTTTGGCCACGGCGAAAGCGCGTTACAAGGACAAGCCGGACATTCTCAAGGCGCTGGATCAGGCGGCCTCCTGATGTCGTACAGACTTAACAAGACGATTTGTGAACCGAGGATCTGATGGGCTGGTTACCAAAATCCCCGAAAGCGCGGCGGCGGCTGTATATTGTCGCGGCAGTGGCGCCCGTACTGGCCGGGGCGGTGGCGCTGTCGCTCTACGCCATGCAGGATGCTGTGGTCTATTTCTATTCTCCGGCTCAGGCGGCGGCGGAAAAGGTCGCGGTCGGGCGAACTGTCCGCTTGGGCGGGTTGGTCGAGGCCGGTAGCGTTCAACGCATCACACACGAACAGGTTCGTTTTCGCATCACCGATCAGACCAAGACCGTGACTGTGACCTATAAAGGTGACTTGCCCGATCTGTTTCGGGAAGGCCAAGGCGTCGTGACCCAAGGCCAATTCCAGGCCGATGGCACCTTTAAGGCCAAGGACGTGCTGGCCAAGCACGACGAGACCTACATGCCGCGCGAAGTGGCCGAGGCAATCAAGGCCCAGGGGGAGTGGCGCGGCGATGGGGCTGGGGCCCCCAAAGGCAAAGCTTACGGAAAGTCGGATCTATGATCGCTGAACTGGGTGCGTTTTGCCTTGCGCTTGCGTTGATCCTTGCGCTGGCTCAGACCGGCCTGTCCGCTGCGGGGCGGATTCTGCGTCAGCCGATCCTGTGTCGGGCCGGTGAGGGGGCCAGTGTCGCCGGTTTTGTGGCCGTCCTTTTGGCGTTTGTCGCGCTGACGATGGCCTTTGTGGTGTCGGACTTCTCCGTTTCGAACGTGGCCGAGAATTCCCATACCCTGAAGCCGTTGTTCTATAAAATCAGCGGTGTGTGGGGGAACCACGAAGGCTCACTGCTGCTCTGGTGTTTGTCGCTCACAGGGTTTGGCGCGCTTGTAGCCGTTCTGGGTCGAAATCTGCCGGCGGATCTTCGTGCCAGCGTCGTGGCAACCCAGGGCGCCTTGGGGGTCATGTTCCTCAGCTTTGCGCTCTTTGCCTCCAACCCGTTTTTGCGTCTGGATCCCGCTCCGATTGACGGGCGATCCTTAAACCCCCTGCTCCAGGATCCGGCGCTGGCGATCCATCCGCCGCTGCTTTACCTTGGCTATGTTGGCCTGTCGGTGGTGTTCTCCTTTGCCGTTGCGGCCCTGATCGAAGGCCGTGTGGATCAGGCCTGGGCGCGGTGGGTCCGGCCGTGGACCCTCGCGTCCTGGAGTTTTCTGACGCTCGGGATCATGCTCGGCGCGTTCTGGGCCTATTACGAACTGGGCTGGGGCGGCTGGTGGTTTTGGGATCCGGTCGAAAATGCCTCGTTCATGCCCTGGCTGGCAGCGACGGCCTTGCTGCATTCAGCCATTGTTACGGAAAAGCGCGGGGCCTTGCCGGGTTGGACCGTTTTCCTGGCCCTTTCGGCCTTCAGCTTCTCCATGTTGGGGGCGTTTCTGGTGCGTTCGGGTGTCCTGACTTCGGTCCACGCCTTTGCTGTGGATCCGGAGCGGGGTGTGCTGCTGCTGGGGATTTTGGGCTTGGCCGCCGGGGCCGGGTTTGCCTTGTTTGCCTGGCGGGCGCCGTCCCTGAAACGGGGCGGGTTGTTTGCTCCGGTCAGCCGGGAGTCCACGCTTGTTCTCAACAACATTTTTCTGACGGTTGCCTTGGCGACAGTGGTTCTGGGGACGCTCTGGCCGCTGTTGGTTGAGGCGGCGACGGGCAAGGCCGTGTCAGTTGGGCCGGCCTATTTTGGCTATACCCACAATCCGATCATGGCCGCCTGTCTGCTACTGGTGCCGATTGGCCCTATGCTGGCCTGGAAGCGGGGGGATCTTAAGGGTGTGATCCAGCGCCTGACCTTTGCCGCCCTGTTGTCCCTGGGGGTGGCGGGACTCACTCTGGCGGTTATGACACCGCGCCATGTCGTCGCCGCACTGGGCGTTGCCCTGGGCGGGTGGCTGGTTCTTGCAACCATGGCCGATCTGCGCGAGCGGATACGCCTCTTCTCAGCGCCTCTGGCCGAGAGTCTGCGCCGGGCTCGGGCGCTGCCGCCCGGGACCTGGGGCATGGTGCTGGCCCATATCGGGCTGGGGGTGTTTGTGCTCGGGGCCGTGTTCGAGACCACCTGGAAACAGGAACAGGCCGCGATTCTGCGTCCGGGCGAGGGCCTAAGTGTGGCGGGATACAGCCTGACCCTGAAGGCGGTTGGCAGCGTCGATGGCACCAACTATCTGGCGGAACGGGCTCAGATCGAGGTGGTCGGGCCTGAGGGGCGACCCTTTTGCTCGGCAACACCCGAACGTCGGCTCTATCCGGCAGGCGGGCAGACCACCAGCGAAGTCGCCCTTTGCATGAAGCCCATCAGCGACCTTTACCTTGTTCTCGGCGAGCGGCGGCCTCATCCGGGCGGGGGGGAAGGCTGGCTGGTTCGGGCCTATTGGAATCCCTGGGCGCGACTGATTTTCCTTGGGCCGTTGCTCATGGCGTTGGGCGGAGCGGTTTCTCTCGCGGACCGTCGCTTGCGGGTGGCGACGGGGGCAAAACGCGACAAACGGCAAAACGCCGCATCACAGGAGCACGCCGCATGAGCCCTAGTCGCAAGACCCTGAAAGCCACTCGAGGGTTGGTTGTGGTCGCTTTGGCGGTTTTTCTGATGGGGGCGGCTTCTGATCCCAGTGAACAGCTGGCTGATCCCGCCCAGGAGGCCCGGGCCCGGACCCTGTTCAAGGACATCCGCTGCGTCGTCTGTCAAAACGAAAGCATTGATGATTCGAACGCGGAGATGGCCGTCGATATGCGACGGCTGGTTCGTGAGCAGATCGTCGCCGGAAAAAGTGATGCCGACATTCAGCTGTATTTGCTGGATCGCTATGGCGATTTTGTCCTGTTTACGCCGCGCTTAACGCTGATTAACGCCTTGCTTTGGGGCGGGCCATTCCTGCTGTTGGTCACGGGATTAGCTGTGTTTTGGAGGACGTTTGTGCGTCGCCCCAAGGCCTCAGCGCGCACAGAGCCCATCCTGTCCCCCCAAGAGCCCGCTTTCCTGACAGCTGAGGAGCAAGCACGTCTGGAGGCGCTTTTAAGCCGAAAGGACTAAGGGCGTCGGTAAGGGGTGCCGTTTTTTCGCCGCAGAGCTTTTGGACACCTTAGAGACATGACCGAAGTGTAAGTTGCGTATCGAGACAGGTACGGGCATGCACAGAAGGTCTCTGGCGGCTCATTTTGGGGCTAGGCTTAGACAGTTATTCAGGCCAGTCTGGCCTGAACGAAAGAACGGACGGCGTGGAAACGATGGTCAAGAACAAAGGTTTGCTGATAGGTACGGCTCTTGGGCTGGTCCTTGGGGCGGCTGTGGCCGCTACGGCGGTAACGGTTGCTGGTCAGCCAGGTCTTAATGCGAGTCAGGCGGCGACGCTGGCCGCTCAATCGAGCGCAAAACCGATGTTTGCGCCCCCGGCCGGAGCCCCGTTGTCGTTTGCCGACATTATCGAAAAGGTCTCTCCGGCCGTGGTGTCGATTGAGACCCGTGGCAAGGTCGATCTCGAAGCCCTGCGTCGGATACCCGGACTGGGCCAGCAAATCCCGCAAGGGGAGACAGAAGGCCCTGAGGTGCGTGGTGCCGGGTCAGGCTTCTTCATCTCTGCGGACGGATATATTGTTACTAACAACCATGTGATCGCCGATGCGGATGAGATCACGGTCAAACTCACAAATGACACGGAACTCAAGGCCAAGGTGGTCGGGCGTGATCCGGCAACGGATTTGGCCGTTCTCAAGGTTGACGGGAAAAGTTTCCCATTCGTGACTTTTGAACTGAGCGCAAAGCCGCGTGTCGGCGACTGGGTCGTCGCAGTGGGTAACCCCTTTGGCTTGGCCGGAACCGCGACCGCCGGGATCGTGTCGGCCTATGGGCGCGATATCAACGACAGCTACATCGACTACCTCCAGGTTGATGCGCCGATCAACCGGGGCAATTCGGGCGGTCCGACCTTTGACCTTTATGGCCGCGTGATCGGGGTCAATACGGCAATCATTACGCCGTCGGGGGCCAGTGCCGGGGTTGGTTTTGCGATCCCTGCAGATATGGCCCACTCCATCACCCAGCAGCTGATCAAGTCGGGTAAAATCGAGCGCGGTTATATTGGCGTACAAATTCAACCCGTGACCCAGGAAATCGCGGACAGTCTTGATATTAAAGATACACGCGGGGCCTATGTCGCGGAACTGACCAAGGGTGGCCCTTCGGACAAAGCCGGGGTGCAGCCGGGCGACATCATTCGCAAGGTCAACGGTCAGTCTGTCAAATCGCCGACCGATCTCACCCGTCGGGTGGCCCAGATTCGGGCTGGCCAGACCTTGGACCTCGAAGTTTTGCGGGCGGGCAAGTCCGTCTCATTGCGGATTACGGCTGCGTTGCGCCCGTCCGAGGACAGCCTGCGTGAGTCTCAGTTGAGCGGCAGCTTTGGTGCTCCAGACCAAGACGATAAAGCAAAGGGACAATCTGTCCTCGGCCTCACTCTTCGGGCCATTACGCCAGCGGACCGTAAGACTCATTCCATAAGTGAAGACGTTCGCGGTCTTATCATTTCGGGATTGGATCCAAAGAGCGAAGCGGCCAAACGTGGCGTCAAGGAAGGCGATGTTGTGCTTCAAATCAACAGCCAGCCAGTGACCACGGCAGCGGCTCTGCAGGATACTGTCGAAGCGGCACGCAAGGCCGGGCGTCCGAGCGTGTTGTTGCTGCTTCATCGCGAAGGGCGCAATGTGCCGCTACCTCTGCCGCTGAAATAAGGAACTTTAATGCGCATACTGATCGTTGAAGATGACCTTGAGGCTGCGGAAACCATGACTCGCGGTCTAGGTGAGGCTGGTTTTGTCTGTACTCATGCGGCGGATGGGGCCATTGGCCTGATCACCGCCAAAGAACAGGAATTCGACGTGCTGGTCGTGGACCGGATGATGCCGCGCATGGATGGCTTGGCTATGGTCGAAGTCCTTAGGCGTGACGGTATTGCCACGCCGGTGCTGTTCCTGTCAGCGCTGGGTGAGATCGAAGACCGGGTCACCGGGCTCAAGGCCGGGGGCGATGACTATCTGGTCAAGCCCTATGCCCTGCCGGAACTGATTGCCCGGGTCGAGGCGCTGGCCCGTCGTCGGGAAACCGGGGCTGTTCAGACCGTGCTCAAGGTCGGGGCGTTGGAAATGAACCTGATCAGCCGCTCCGTCACGCGCGAAGGTCAAGAGATTGACCTGCAGCCCCGCGAGTTCCAGCTGCTGGAATTCATGATGCGTCATGCCGGACAATCTGTGACGCGGACCATGTTGCTCGAAAAGGTCTGGGAGTATCATTTCGATCCCCAGACCAACGTCATTGATGTGCATATCTCACGGCTGCGCGCCAAGCTCGACAAGGGCTTCATCAAGCCGATGCTGGTCACGGTCCGCGGGGCGGGTTACCGTCTCGAGGCCTGACCGGTACCAGACCGGAGCGCAATCCTTGCCTGAGAGCCCGGTGAATGCGTGATCCGAAGCATGCCCTTGAAGGGATACTGGCGCGGATCCGGCGTGGCGTGCGCATGCCTTTGCGCATGCACCGCACGCCGTTTCGGTTGACGGTTCTGTTTCTATCGCTTTACGCCTTTGTCGCAGCGGCGCTGCTGGCCTTTATCTATATCGCGACTGTGGCCGATGCCCGGGATCGGGCCAGTCATGATGTCCGCAAGGAACTGGCCCTCCTTGAAGGCCATTACAAAGAAAACGGCTTAGAGGGCCTGAACCGCACCCTCGTCGGGCTGACGGCCAATGGCGGGCCGTATCTGTTAATCCTGTCCGATGCTAAGGGCCAGGTCTTGACCCAGAACATCGCCGAATCCCCGGTCGAGACCTTTGAGGCGCCGATCACCTGGACGCGGTTTCGTGTGACGGACATGGGGCCCAATGGCGAGCCTGAGCGTGTGTCTGCTCTTGGGGCCGAGGTCCGTTTATCGGGCGGAGAGCGCCTTTTCGTCGGGATCGACATGGGCGATGCCGATGCCCACCTTGCCTTGGTTGTTCGAGCGCTCTGGGGTGCGGCAATTCTGGTTATTCTGCTGGGATTGGCGGGCGGCTTTGTTATCGGGCGAAGCGTCGAAAAGGCCATGGCGGGGCTAACGGGCGTGGTCAGCCGGGTCGCGGCCGGAGAAATCGGGGTCCGGGCCCAGGTGCGCGGGGCTGGGGATGAGTATGACGAACTGGCATCCGGGCTGAACAGCATGCTCGACCGTCTCGAAACCAGCATGGCCAACCTGCGCTATGCCGGGGATGCCATCGCCCACGATTTGCGTACGCCGTTGAACCGCATGCGATCTCGGCTGGAACTGGCACTAATCGACCTGGAGCATGGACGCGGGGATGCTGAGGCAGCCTTGGAAACCGCTCTGAACGAGGCGGATAACCTGCTGCATACCTTTAATACGGTGCTGGCGATTTCGCGGCTTCAAGCGGCGTCGTCGCCACCGGATCCCCGTCTGTTTGATGCCGCGGATCTGGCGGCGGATCTGGCCGAATTGTTCACGCCTGCCGCCGAGGATAAGGGGCTTGAATTCACGGCCGATGTCAGTGCCGGATTACCCGTGATGGGGAATCGCGAATTCTTGGCTCAGGCTTTGTCCAACCTGATCGATAATGCAATCAAGTATACCCCCTCCGGCGGAGCGATCCGTCTGGCTACGCGTCGCTGCTCAAATGGTGAGATCGAGTTTTCGGTGACGGATACTGGCCCCGGTGTGCCAGAGGCGGATCGACCGAGGGTGATCCAACGCTTTGTGCGGCTTGAAAACAGTCGCTCCGCCCCCGGCGTAGGACTGGGGCTCTCGCTGGTAGCGGCTGTGGCCGAGGTCCATCAAGGACGGCTGGATCTGTCCGAAGGGCCGGGAGCCTGGGGCGAATATGGCCCGGGTTTGAGGGTCGCATTGCTTTTGCCCCCGCCAACGGTTCAGGCGGGGTAAGGCTTCTTGCCATTCTGCTGACAAAATGTTCCCCTTGTAGCACATCAGAATTAGGGGGGCACAATGCGGCGGACAGAGCGCTTATTTCAGATCATTCAGATGCTACGTCGCGCACGCCGCCCGGTCACCGCACAGACCATGGCGGCGGAACTCAAGACCTCACTCAGGACCCTTTATCGGGATATCAGCGATCTGGTGAGCCAGGGCGTGCCCGTGCGCGGCGAGGCGGGGGTGGGCTATGTGCTGGACCAAGGCTTTGACATGCCCCCGATGATGCTAACCGCCGACGAGGTCGAGGCGGCGGTGCTGGGGGTCAAGTGGGTGGCCCGCCAGGGGGATCCTGTGCTGACCCGCGCGGCCGAAGATCTCTTATCCAAGATCGCGGCGGTTATCCCTGACCACTTGCGGCCGCTGGTTTTGGAAACCGCTCTGGCGGTACCGGATTTCAGCCAAAGGCCCAAGGATGCACTGGATATGGCCCAACTGCGAGCGGCGATCTATCGTCAGGGCCGCGTTGCTTTGCGCTATCGGGATGAGCAGGGTGTTGAAAGCGAGCGGATCATCTGGCCGCTGGCCATTGCCTATTTCGATGCCGTTCGGGTAATCCCGGCCTGGTGCGAGCTTCGCCAAGGGTTCCGGGCCTTCCGGACGGATCGCGTCCTGGAGGCCCTGTTCCTAGAGACCCGCTATCCCGGTCGCCGAATGCAGGTCTTGGCGCAATGGAAAGCCGAAATGATGGAACGTGAGCGCCGGGGTGAAACGATTTGTCCGGAGCAGGCGGCCAGAGAGGCGGCCAGAGAAGCCGCCCCCAAAAGTCCTGAGGCGCCTCAGCCTGCTGTCCCAGCACGCCGGGAATCGGCCGCTGCGCGGATCAACTGATCCAGACCCTCGACTACGTGCCCTGAGGCCTCAACCATGCGCTCAAACGCGGCCTCGGCCCCGGCTTTGTCGCCGGATTTATAGAGTTCAGCCGCCTTCTTGCCTTCGACGTGCACTTTCTGGTGCGGGGCCTCAAGGCTGATAAAGGCGGGATGACGCCCCAGAGGAGAGGCTTTGGCCGAGGTGTACCACTTGCCGAGGCGGCAGGCGTGGTGGTCGCTAAGTTCATTGGCGTTGAGGCTTTCACGACCGGACAGAAGGGTGGCCAGCCGCTTCTTCCACAGGATGTGATCGACCTTGGCGCGATAAAGCACGAAGTCCGGAATCTGCTCTTGTTCAAGCTCGGACAAGGTTATGCCAAGGCTCTTTTCTGAGCGCACAACGGCGGTGACGACGGTGTCCACGGCGGTTTGGGTGTGGGTGCTGTTTTCTGCCACACGGGTTACACCGCGGGTCAGCTCGCCGGTGGCGGCGGTCTGTTCACCCAGAATTTGCGCAATCACCGAAACGGTGCGGGCGCTGTCCTCGACAAGGTCTGTCGCTTCCTGGACACCCGCATTGGCCGTATCCGCAAGGCTGCGGCTTTCATTAGCAAGGCTATGGGCTTCATCAAGGCTTTTGCGGATGGCGGCCACGGCGGCTTCGAGGCGGCCAATGCGGCTCTTGACTTCATCCGTCGAGCGGGCGGTCTGCATCGACAGGGCCTTGACCTCGCTGGCCACGACGGCGAAGCCCCGCCCAGCTTCACCCGCCCGGGCCGCTTCGATGGTTGCGTTCAGCGCCAGAAGATTGGTCTGGCTGGCGATCTGCTCGATGGCATTGACGATGCCGCCAATCTGGTCGGAGGCCTCGCGCAGGTCTTCGACCTGGTGATTGACTTGGTCCAGGCTGACCGTCACGCGGGCCATGGCTTCGGTGGTCTGGCGCACGCCCTGAGCGCTCTGGCTGGCGCGGCTCACGGCCGAGTTCAAACTCAGGCTGCTGCGATCGGCGGTATCGGCAATCTGGTTGATCGAAGCATTAAGTTCTTCAATCGCTGCCGCCATAGCCCGAGCTTCGTTTTCGGTTTCTGAGGCAAAATTATAGACCCGTGACAGGTCAGCCTGAGCGTGCGCGGCATCCATGGAACTCTGGATCACGGCCCCAAGGCAGCGCGTGCTGGCCTTAAGACGGGCTTCCTTCATGGCCGTAAGGGCTTGGATCAGCTCCGGCGATGTGCCTTCTGGCCAGCTCGGTGTTTCGCCGGCACAAAGGGCTGAAACAGCGTTTGCCAAGCCCGCTTGATCGTATTCAGGCGTGGCGGTCCATGATGGGTCAGAGGCCGGAGACGAAAAAGAGAAGGCGCGTTTAAGCTGGCTGACCATGGTGTCCCGCTGCAAAGAAATTCAATCCTCACAAAGATACTCTGAAATCGTTTAAATTCGGTGTTCAAGAAATGCCGTTTTCTGAAAAGCTACTATTAATCATGTGCTTAAGGTTTAGCCTCTGTGGCGAAGCGTCGCTGGTGTCCCGCTTGAATCCGCTTGAAGTTCTGAGGGATAAGGCGGATGTCTCCCTCATGTCCGGATCTGAGCCTGCCGCCCCAAAGAGTTTAAATCCTGAGATGCCTTTAGAGGAGGCCTTCTCAGATGATGCCCTCGCCGAACTGGTTGAGACGTTTTACGGTCGTGTCCGTCAGGACCCTATGATTGGACCGGTGTTTGAGGCGGCAATCGACGACTGGCCGCATCATTTTGACCTCTTGACCCGCTTCTGGGCCTCCGTGCTGCGCGGTGAGCGGCGTTACGAGGGGCGGCCGATGCCCGCACATTTGAAACTTGGCTTAACCCCGCCCATGTTTGAGCGCTGGCTGGAGCATTGGGGGGCGGTCACGGGTGAGCTGTTTGCCCCCTCTGACGCGGCGATTCTGCGCGAGCGGGCCTGGCGGATTGGTCAGGCGTTCCAGTCCGTGCTGTTTTTTGATCCGATTGCTGAGGAACGCAGAGCTGCACACCGGACCGAAGTGCGCCAAGAGCTGGGGCTTGAGCCTATGTCTGATCCGCATAAGGGGGGCTGATCCGCTTCAGGCCCCAATGTCCCTTTCGGCAAAGGCCCCTCAAACGCTTGGCAGGGCTCGGCTAGCGCGACATCCAAGGTTTGGATTTTCCGGCTTTTTCACTGCGAGTGTGGTTTGGTGGGAACTGGCCGCCCCGAGACTGTCTGGCTCGGGCTTCCATTGCAGCTTGCTTGAGGCGCAGGGCCCGCTGGATCGGGGTCTCTTCGGGAACGTCGGTTGTCTCGGTCATCCGCTGGTCTATAACATAAAGTCAGGCGTGCTTCAGCCGCAAAGCGTGATCGCAGAAAGGTCAATCCCATGACGGCAGATATCACTCGGCGTCAGGCCTTGGTGGGGGTGGGCGCTGCCGTTTTCGGGCTCTGGGCCGGACCGTCCTGGGCTGATGCCGTGCGCCGCGGCGGAGATCTTGTGCCCGTGACGCCGGTCCCGGAAACGGAGCTTCGGGGGCTGTCACTCGCAGGCACCGATACCGTCTGGATCAGCGGGCGCGGCGGCATGGTGCTGCGGGGCGTGCGCGGATTGGGGCTAAGACCGCATCCCGTCGCCGGGGCCGAAGCCTTGGATTTTAGGGATATTCACGGCCATTGTCCCTTGCGGGCGGTGGCGATGAGCGCGGGGCCGGGTGAGGCCTCGACGCTTTGGCGGACGCAAACTGGTGGGCGGACCTGGGAAAAGGTGTTTGTGAACCCAGATCCTGAAGGCTTTTTCGATGCCATAGCCTTTTGGTCGGAACAGGATGGGGTGGTGTTCGGCGACCCGGTCGGCGGGCGTTTTGCCCTGTTCCGGACCCGGGATGGCGGTCAGACATGGGCGCGCCATGATCCGGGTATCATGCCAGAGGTTTTGCCGGGAGAGGCGGCCTTTGCGGCTTCGGGCACCTGTATGGCCGCCGGGCCAGAGGGGCGGGTCGCTTTTGTCACGGGCGGGGACATGGCCCAGTCGGGTGGTCAGGCCCGCGTCTTTGTCTCCGGTCCGGGCGGGCGAGATTTTCGGGTTGTCCGTGTCCCCGTGCCCGCTGATCGGCCGAGCCGAGGCTTGTTTTCGGTCGCTTGGGCTGATGCCAACACGCTGATGGCGGTGGGGGGCGACTATGCCGATCCGGCCTTCGAGGCGGTCAATGCTGTGATCAGCCGCGACGGCGGTCAAAGCTTTCTGCCCTTTGAGACGGGGGTGCGAGGCTATCTGTCGTGCGTGGCCGTGGCCCAGGGGCAGGTGATGGTGACGGGGCTAGGGGGAACGGTGGTGAATGGTCAGCGTTTGTCTGATGCGCCGCCGATGAATAGCTGTGCCCTTTGGCCCGATGGCCGTGGCTGGCTGGTCGGACCGAAGGGGCGGGTGCTGAAGCTGAATAACTAAGCCTGAACACAGGCCGGGAGGATAAAATGGACAAGATAGAGCAGGCGCTTGAGACGCAGCTTACCAACATCGAGGCCAAGACGGGCAAAGATCGCCAAGCCTTGATGGCTGAAATTTTGGGGCAGGCGTTCTCTAAACATGGTGAGGCTGTGACTTGGCTGAAGGAGACCTATGCGCTTGGGCACGGAGATGCCAATACACTGGCGCATTACGTCAATCGCGGCGGAAGTTTTGTGCAGCCAGAGGTGCAGGCTGGCGATGATCCACTGGATACCATCTATAGCGGCAAGAAAGCTGACTTGCGGCCGATCCATGAGCAATTGATGGCGCATATTACGTCGTTTGGTGACTTCGAGATTGCCCCCAAGAAAGGCTATGTATCCTTACGGGTCAAAAAGCAGTTTGCCATGCTCGGCCCCAAGACCAATACCCGCTTCGAGCTGGGTTTGAACCTCAAAGAAGATGCCGGATATGAGCGGGCAGTGGCTCAGCCTGTGGGCGGCATGTGCCAATATATTGTCAGCTTATCTCAGGTCTCGGACATCGATGATGCCCTAATTACCTTGGTGAAGCGGGCCTGGATGGCGGCGCATTGACAGCGCGTTGAGTGTCTGCGAACGCCTTGCAATGCTGAAAATTGTTGCTATATAGGAATAGCTCGCAACCGCAGTGTGAGTCGGAACCGTGTGCCAACGGCCTGCACTTGCGGACAGTTTGCAAGCAAAACTGGACTCTCTTCTGTCACTGGATTGCATTAGCGTCATGTATATTTGTAATTGCAATGGTATTCGTGAGAATGCGGTGCATGACGCCATAATGTCGGGGGCAAATACGCCTCGTGACATCTTCAAAGCTTGCCAGAGTGCGCCGCAATGCGCAAAGTGCGTGTGTGAAATGCGCGCGTTGATTGCCGAGGCTCGTGAAGCGGTAGCCTTGGCGGCGGAGTAGTCCGCTTTTTCCGTCTTTGCGTGCATCCGGCAAAGATGGAGCGTTTTTATGAAGGGTGATCCCGCCATTGTGAAGCTGCTGAACGCGGTTCTGACCAACGAACTGACCGCAATTAATCAGTACTTCCTGCATGCCCGCATGATTGATAACTGGGGCATGACCCATCTCGGCAAGATCGTCTATGACGAGTCGATTGAAGAGATGAAGCATGCGGACATGCTGATTAAGCGGATCTTCTTCCTTGAAGGCCTGCCGAATCTACAGGACCTGCATAAGCTCAAAATCGGTGAGTCGATCCGCGAGTGTCTTGAAGCTGACCTGTCTCTCGAATTGGGTGCCCGCACGACCTTGGTGGATGGAGTTAAGCAGTGTGAAGACGCACGCGACTATGTCAGCCGCGACCTGCTGCAACATATTCTGTCTGATACGGAAGAGCACATTGATTTTCTTGAAACCCAGGTCGGTCTGATCAAGCTCATGGGCGAGCAAAACTATATTCAGACCGCAACGCAAAAGATCAAAGACTCAGAGTAATCCGTCGCGCATCTCATCGCGTTAGAAGAGGCGTCAAGCCCCGCTTTCGGCTTTGCCGGGCGGGGCTTTTGTCCTAGTGTCATCCCGCCTTTAACCCTGCTGAGAGACGACCACGATGTCCCATCTGATCGCCCGTGCGTTAGGTTCCTGTCTGGCCCTTGCCGTGATGACGGCAACGGTTCCGGCCTTGGCCGGACCTGCGGCCACTAAAACGGCCGCTAAAGCTGCTGCGCCCGCATTTTCTGAAGACAAGGCCCTGACGGCTTCTGTGAATGGGGCCTGGCGCTCCGCAGAAAACAAGGCGCGCGACAAATATCGCCACCCTGTGGACAGCCTGACCTTCTGGGGGCTTCGTCCGGGACAGTCGATCGTCGAGATTTCCCCGGGCGCGCGGGGCTGGTGGACCGAGATTCTCGCCCCGTATGCCCGTATGACGGGCGGCACCTATTCGGCAGCCCTGTCGGATCGTTCGGAAGCGGGTATTTCCGAAGCCGCGCAAAAAGCCCGTGAAGCCCAGCACAAGGCCTTTTGGGATGGTGTGGCCGACACCAGCATCTATGGTCAGGTCAAGGCCTATGATTTTGGTCCCAAGTCACCCAACAGCATCCCCGCCGGGAGTGCAGACATGGTGCTCGTTGCCCGGGCGTTTCATAACTGGTCCCGTCAAGGGGATATGACTGACACCTTTATGTCGGCGTTCTACACAATGCTGAAGCCGGGTGGCGTTCTGGCCATTGAGCAGCACCGCGCGCTCGAAGGGGCCGATCCCAAGGCCGGAACCGGTTACGTACCGGAGAGCTATGTCATCGCCGCAGCCCAGAAGGCCGGATTTGTTCTGGATGGCAAAAGCGAAGTCAACGCGAACCCCAAGGATACCCGGGATCACCCTTTTGGGGTCTGGACCTTGCCGCCGGTGCGCCAGAGTGCAGCCCCGGGAAAGACGCCCGCCGCTGATTTCGACCGGGCAAAATATGATGCGATCGGCGAAAGCGACCGCATGACCCTGCGCTTCCGCAAACCGAAGAGCTAAGGAGGTCAGGGGCCGTCGGGACAAATCGTTCCTATGGCCCCTGGTCAAGCGGCCTGTCGGCTTCTGCCTACGGTGACCCGCCCAGGGATGTAGCGTATGACGGATAACTCAAAAGCCAGAATGGAACAGAAGCAAGCTTGTGGCGAGCACGGGCTTGACAGAAGGCGGCTGCTTTATCGCGGTCTGGCACTGGCTACGCTTTCCGGGGGGGCAATCGCGGCTCTGGGGGCCTGTACCAGGGAAGCCAACAACAATAAATCTGTTGCGTCCAAGGCCGATATGGACACCAAAGGGACAAAAGCGAAAGCGGATGGCACCTTGGCTTGGGCGGTTAATGGAGGCTGGCGCACACCCGAGGACAAGGCCAGGGATGAATGGCGTCATCCTGAAGAAACCTTGGGATTTTTTGGGGTCACGTCCGGTATGACCGTGATTGATGTCTGGCCGGGTGCAGGCTGGTTGACCCAAATTCTCGCGCCCTACCTTGCCAAAGGGCAAGGGAAATATGTCGCCGCTCAGTTTCAGACCGGACTAAATCCCGACCCGGCTGCGGAAGCGATCATGACCCGCTTCAAAGGCGTGTTTGATGCCAACGAAAAGCTCTACGGCAAGATCGACTACAGCGCCTTTGGTCCGACCTCAGGGCCACTTTACCCTGCAGGTCTGGCCGATTGTGTGCTGTTCATGCGAACGCTGAATGAATGGATGGCCGCAGGCATAGCGGAAAAGGCTTTTGCCGATGCCTTTGCGGTGCTGAAACCCGGTGGAATCCTGGGAATCGAGCAACACCGTGCCGATGCTGGACAGGTTCAGGATCCCGCCGCGACCAATGGCTACGTCCAAGAAGGTTTCGTAAAGCAGCTTGCTGCCGAGAGTGGCTTTACCTTTGTTGATTCCAGTGAGATTAACGCAAACGCTAGAGACACAAAGGACCATCCCTTTGGTGTCTGGACTCTGCCTCCGCAGCGCCTGAGTGCGCCCAGGGGGAAGCCGGATAACCCCTCGTTTGATCATGCTCCTTATGACATGATCGGCGAGAGTGACCGCATGACTCTGAAGTTTAGGAAGCCCGCGTGAGCCGGATAGCCGCCCTGTCGACCCAAGCCCCGCTGATGTCGGTTCCCGGGGCGGAATGCCCCCCGGGAGGCCAGGGGGAGTGGTTCCGTGGTGCCGGAGGCTTGCGTCTGCGTGTGGGGTTCTGGGCTCCGGATGGGCCTGCGCGCGGCACGGTCTTTGTCAGTCCGGGAAGGGCTGAACCGATTGAAAAATATTATGAAACGGTCCGAGACCTGTTGGCGCGAGATTTTGCTGTCGTGGCCCATGACTGGCGCGGGCAGGGCTTGTCGGCGCGCTTATTGTCGGAGCGCCTGAAAGGCCATGCCCGAACGACTGACGAATTTATGGATGACTTTGGGCGGCTCTTGGATGCTTTTGAAGATCGCGCGCCCAAGCCCTGGCTGATGCTGGGGCACTCCATGGGGGCAGCCATCAATCTGCTCAGCCTGATCGAGGGGGAGACCCGCATCGCCGCCGCGATCTTTTCGGGACCGATGCTGCGTATCCGTACTGGACGTCATTCCATGTGGGCAGTGGCTTTCAACACCCGCTGGAAGGTGCGCCAGGGCGAGGCGCCGAACTATGTGCCGGAATTGTTTGACGATCCGTTTGAGCACACCTTTGAAAACAATGCCCTGACCAGTGACCGCGTACGCTATGAACGCTGGCGCGAGCAGTTGTTTGCGTGTCCGCATCTGGCCTTGGGGAGCCCGACCTGGGGTTGGCTCGCCTTTGCCCTTGATGTCGGCGACCGGGTGATGAAGTCCAAGGTGCTAAAGCGCCTGAAGGTGCCCATAACGCTCGTTCAGGCCGGGGAAGACAGCATCGTCAACAAGGCTGCGGCCAAGCTTCTGGCTAAACGCCTCGGTGAGGCACGTTACGTCGAAGTAAATGCCAGTGAGCATGAAGTGCTCATGGAAACCGATGACAAGCGGGCTTTGTTCTTTGCCGAGTTCGAGGCTCTAGCGGATGGTGTCGCTCCGCGCCCTGAAAGCTGGGGGGTGGCTGAAGCCGACGTTGAGCCAACGCTTCACAGCTTTAC
Source organism: Asticcacaulis sp. (assembly GCA_046289215.1). Classification (GTDB taxonomy): domain Bacteria; phylum Pseudomonadota; class Alphaproteobacteria; order Caulobacterales; family Caulobacteraceae; genus Asticcacaulis. The sequence continues at coordinate 16,298 of JBKBWB010000007.1, forward strand.
CTTGAACGAGGCCCCGGATGGTGGTCTTGAGGCCGTTCCAGAGGCTTCGGTTGATCTGACGGATCAAGACGCACCGAGTGCCGTGACGATCACGGGGTTGGGGACCGGTGTGGTCTCGACTGCGTTTACGACCCCTGGGTTCGATGATCCATCGCAAGACAACGTATCGGGCCGCCGGATCTGATCTGGCGGCGCTTTCGGGCTTGCGAGTTAAGGATGCCTCAAAGCGCAGACCGGCGCAAAGCGATCAAGGCTTGATCCAGAATGGTGCGGTTGGCGCTAATGACCATCTGGCCGCCGCGGGGACCGATAGGTTCGCCACGCCAGTCTGTAACCATTCCGCCCGCACCTTCTAGCAGAGGAATGGCCGCTTCGATGTCCCAGGATTTCAGAAGGTAGTTTTCGATCACCATATCCATATTACCACTGGCGACCATAGCGTAGGCATAGGCATCGCAGCCGAAACGGCAAAGCCGCACAGTGTCGCGAACCTGATTGAAGGCTCCGAGCTCGGCAGGGGTAAACAGGTAGGGGTCCGTGGTTGCGATCAGGGCATGTGTCAGATCAGCACAATCTCGGACGCGGATCGGCGTCGTTTCTCCTCGCCTGTGACGCGTCGCTCCCAAACGGGTTCCGGCATAGATTTCGTCGAGACAGGGCTGGGCAATGACCCCAACAACGGGGGCGCCCTGGTAACGCAAGGCGATCAGGGTCGTCCAAAGGGGCAGGCCAGATATAAAGGCGCGTGTCCCATCCACAGGATCAAGAACCCATACAAACTCTGCGTCCGGCCGGTCTTCCCCATATTCCTCGCCGATCACCCCGTGATCTGGAAAATGGGCCGCGATGTGCGCCCGGATGGCGGCTTCGGCCCCACGGTCCGCTGCGGTCACCGGATCAAACTGGCCAGGCGCTGCCTTGTTCACAGCCTCAATTGAAGCCTGAAAACGGGGCAGGGTTTCACCGGCGGCCAGACGCGCCAGATCACAGGCAAACGATTCAAAGCGGGCCAGGGCGGCCTCAGAAAGGGGGGTCGTCATTCCCCCCGCTTTAGTGCCGAATACGCGTCTGGCAAGCGAAAACCGCCCAAATATGGGCGTTTTCAGTCCTAGGCCGCTTGTTCGCTGTCGGAATTGAGCGACTTGGCCAAATCCAGCAGGCGACGGCGCGGACGCTCCGACAAACGATAGTAGGCTTGAATCAGGTCGAGAGTCTCTTTGCGCGAGAACATCTCGATGCCATCATTCTGGGTTTCGATCGCTTCGATGCGGTCATCACTCAGGCCATCGTAGAAGTAGTTGACCGGGGTTTCCAGCGCCTTGGCCAGTTGCCACAAGCGGGCGGCAGAGATGCGGTTGGCTCCGCACTCGTATTTCTGGATCTGCTGAAAGCGGATGCCGACTGCGAGGGCGAGCTGTTGTTGGGTCAGCCCCAGCAGACGCCGACGCCGACGCAGGCGCTTGCCGAGATGAAGATCGATATCGCTGGCCATGTTTGCCTCATGTATCCGGGTCTTGTGTGCCATCTGAGCGTGCCGTTCTGGTACGGCTCA
>JBKBWB010000348.1:0-2293 GCA_046289215.1 Asticcacaulis sp.
GCCCGATTACCACCGAAGGGACAGACGGTTGGCAACTGGTCACGACGGGCAATCCCACCTTGATGACAGAACCGGTCAACATAGCCATCGTCCGTCAGGTGGCCATTTTGTTTCTGCTAGGCGGGGTCTCATTTATTCTCATGTCCGGGCTGATGTATTTAGGGGCTATCCGCCCCCTGCGGGCCAGCCGGACGAGGGCGGTGACCGAAAATGAGGCCAAGAGTCTGTTCCTGGCCAATATGAGTCATGAAATACGCACCCCGCTGAATGGGGTCATTGGGATAGCCGGGGCGCTGGCCCGCACGCCGCTGGATGCCCGTCAGCGCGAAATGGTCGAGCTGATCACAGAATCCGGCGATGCCCTGCAACGCTTGCTGTCGGACATTCTCGATTTTTCTAAAATCTCAGCGGGTAAGTTTGACCTGCATCCGGAACCTTTTGATCTTCGGACCAGTATCGAGGCTGCGACCCGGCTCTTGCGCAGTCGCGCGACGGAAAAAGGGCTGGCTTTCAATCTGCGCTTCTCCGAAACCGCCCATGGGCATTTTATCGGCGATGCGGTCCGGATCCGCCAGATCGTTACCAATCTTTGCGCCAATGCGATCAAGTTTACAGAAAGCGGCCACGTTCGGGTCGAGGTGACCGTTCTGGATCCAGATCAGGCCTCGGATCCCAGCCAGATTACCTTGGCCATTTCCGACTCGGGTATCGGCATTTCCCATGACATGCAGGCGCGCCTATTCCAACGCTTTGAACAGGCCGACGCCTCCGTCACACGGCGCTTTGGTGGCACGGGACTGGGGCTATCGATCTGTAAGGCTCTGGCAGAGCTGATGGGCGGATCGATCACGGTGTCTTCTGCGGTCGGGGTCGGTAGCTGCTTTCAGGTCGTCCTGCCCCTCCATCGGGCCCAAGGGGTAACAGACCCCAAACACGGCGAGGTACAGGCCTTGTCTGCCGACCGTTTGGGTCTGGATGCGGTGTTTCTGGATGATCGCCCGCTGCGGATTTTGCTGGCAGAAGACCATGTGACCAATCAAAAGCTGGTGGGGATGATCCTAGAGCCGCTCAAGGTTAATTTGACGGTTGTACCCGGTGGCCGCGAAGCGGTTAAGGCCTTCACCGAAGCCCCGGCAGACGCGCGATTTGATCTGATCTTGATGGATATGCAGATGCCGGACATGGACGGGTTGGCGGCCACACAGCAGATCCGCGCCTGTGAAGCCAGCCTGAATTTGGCCCGCACCCCAATTGGCATGCTGAGCGCCAATGCCCTCAAGGAGCATATGCAGCTAGCCATGGCCGCCGGATGCGATCTCTATCTGCCCAAGCCCGTGACCCCGGCGACGCTCATCGACGGGGTCCGGCGCTTGATGGCCTTGCGGCCCGTCAGTTCGCTTTAGCGGCGGGCTGGGCGGTCCAGCGGTCGAGCCAGCCTTCAACCGTCTTGTGCCATTGCAATGAATTCTGGGGCTTGAGCACCCAGTGGTTTTCGTCCGGATAGAAGAGCAACTGTGACGGGATCCCCTTGCGCTGGAGGATGCTAAAGGCCCCCAGCCCCTGTTCGACCGGCACGCGATAGTCTTTCTGGCCCTGGACCACCATCATCGGCACCCGCCACTTCGGCGCGTGCAGCAACGGGTTAAAGGCATCATAGGCCGTCGGGTTTTCCGCCAGCACCGCCTTGTTCTCCCACTCGGTGAACCACAGTTCTTCGGTCGAGAAGCCCATGGTGCGGGTATCGAGAATCCCATTGTGGTTGACCAGACACTTCCAGGGCTCATTCCAGGTCCCGGCGATCCAGTTGACCATATAACCGCCATAGGACGCCCCAAGAGCACAGGCGCGGTCCTTATCCAAGAAGTCGTACTTGGCGAGCGCCGCGGCATAGCCCTTTTGCAGGTCTTCCAGCGGACGGTCGCCCCAATGACCCGAGATCGCATCGGTAAAGGCCTGGCCGTATCCGGTCGAGCCATGGAAATCGATCAGGACCACCCCATAGCCCTTGGCGGCATAGGTTTGCGGGTTCCAGCGATAGCTGAAACTGTCCTGCCAGGTGCCTTGCGGTCCGCCGTGGATCAGAAATGCGATGGGATAGGTCTGACCGGGCTTGAGACCCACCGGCTTGATCACATAGCCGTGGACGGTCGCGTCATTCCAGCCCTTGAAGGTAAAGGCCTCGACCGCCCCGGTCGTCACCCCGGCCAGCATATCCGCATTGACGGCGGTCAGGGCTTCGGGCGCGCCCGGCTTGCGCGCTTTAAGATCCAGACGATAGAGGTCATTGGGGGCC
>JBKBWB010000349.1:0-2279 GCA_046289215.1 Asticcacaulis sp.
CCTTTACGGCCAATTGCCAGAAGAACAACGGCAATCTGTGCGACCCGACGGAAAATGAGCTGATCATGGCGCTGATGCCTGCGGCCGGCCGCTCGGAAATCATGGGCGAGAAACAAGGCCGTCACGAGATCCCGTCCCCGTCGGAACTCGGTGCGATCCCGGTCACCGTGATTTACAACACCAAACGCGAGTTTCCGCACAACGACGGCTTCATCAAGGGCTGGACGGACACCCAGTCCGCCTATGCCGCTGCGTTGCAAAACGGCGAGGCCATTCCGGTGCCGGGTGGCCACTTTATCCACCACACCTATCCGGACATCGTCACCAATGCGATCCGCAAACAGGTGGACGGGGCCCGCGCCCGCGCCAGCAACTAAGCGAATAGGATCAGATAGACCAGAAAGGCCGGGGGCGATCCCCGGCCTTTTTGCATAGAGACCAATCAGAGACCCTGCGGCAGGTTATAATCAAGCTCGGCCAGCCAGGCCCGGGCATTGCCATCCGACGGCGCGCGCCAATCCCCGCGCGGTGACAAGGCCCCGCCGCTGACCAGTTTCGGCCCATTGGGCACCGCTGAGCGCTTGTATTGGCTGGTGACAAAGAACCGGTGCAGAAATACCCGCATCCAGTGCCGGATCGTCGCCAGATCGAACGCGACGCGCTTATCCGCAGGATACCCCTCGGGCCAGTGCCCAGCCTCGGCATCCTTCCAGGCGTGCCAGGCCAGAAACGCGATCTTCGACGGCGGCAGACCAAAGCGGCTGAGGTAGTAGAGGGTAAAGTCCTGAAGCGCATAGGGGCCGACCGTGGCCTCGGTGCTCTGGCCCTTGCCATCGGCCCCGGCGGGGACAAGCTCAGGGGAGATCTCGCGGCTAAGGATCGCCCGTAAGATCGCCGCCGTCGCAGCCTCAAACTCCGCCTCGGCCGCCCAGGCAATCAGGTGCTGGATCAGGGTCTTGGGCGCGCCGCAATTGACGTTGTAGTGGCTCATGTGATCGCCCACGCCATAGGTGGCCCAGCCCAGCGCTAGTTCGGACAGGTCCCCTGTGCCGACCACAAAGCCCCCGAAATGCCCCGCCAGCCGGAACAGATAGTCAGTGCGCAAGCCCGCCTGCACGTTCTCGAAGGTCAGGTCATAGACCGGCTCGCCCCGGCTATAGGGGTGGCCCATATCGGCCAGCATGCGCTCAGCGGCGGGGCGGATATCGATTTCCTCTGCCGTGACCCCCAACGCCCGCATCAGCGCCCAGGCATCGGCCTTGCTGCCCTCGGACGTGGCAAACCCCGGCAAGGTATAGGCCCGGATCCCGGTGCGCGGCAGGCCAAGGCGATCAAACGCCTTGACGGTGACAATCAGCGCCTGGGTCGAATCCAGCCCGCCGGAAATGCCGATCACCGCCGTCTTGACCCCCGTGGCCTTGAGCCGCTGCATCAGGCCATGGACCTGGATGTTAAAGCCCTCAAAACAGTCCTGATCGCGGCGGTCTGGATCGTCCGGGACGAACGGGAACCGATCCTTGGGCCGCATCAGCCCATGGTCGGCATAGCGCAGGATCCGCTCAAAGCCGATCCGGCGCGCGGTGACGCCGCCTGCGAACTGGACCGCATCCTGAAAGGTCGGGGTCCGCAGCCGTTCCAGCGCGATCCGCTGGACATCGACATCGGCCATAACGAGGGCCCCATCGGCGGCAAAGCGCGCGCCCTCGGCCAAGGGCTCCCCCAGCTCCCAGATCATCGCCTGACCGTCCCAGGTCAGATCCGTGGTCGATTCCCCCGGTCCCGAAGCGGTAAAGACATAGGCCGCCAGCGCACTCTGGGACTGGGTGGCACAGAGGCGACGACGGGTATCCGCCTTGCCGATCAGCACATTCGAGGCCGACAGATTCAGCAGCACATGCGCCCCGTTGAGCGCCAGCGCCGTCGACGGCGGACGCGGGGACCACAGATCCTCGCAGATCTCGATGCCAAAGCTGAAATCCGGCATGACCGTATCGGCAAACACCAGATCCGTCCCGAACGGCACCGTCTGACCCGCGAGGCTTACCGTCTGGCCGATCACCCCATGACCAGAGCGGAACCAGCGCTTTTCATAAAATTCCCGGTAATTGGGCAGGAACGTCTTGGGCACCACCCCGAGCAGTCGCCCCCGGTGCACCACCGCCGCCGTGTTGAACAGCCCGCCCATCGCCCGCACCGGCAAGCCAACCACCAGCACCGCCTCATAGCGGGCACTGTCGGCCACGAGGCTCGCCAGCGCCTGTTCCGCAGCAGCGATCACT
>JBKBWB010000350.1:0-2245 GCA_046289215.1 Asticcacaulis sp.
TCAAGTTCAAAGAGGGGGACAGCCTTGGCTTCCTGATCCCGGCGGAAACCACCGATAAACTGTTGATCCTGGCTTCGGACGGGCGGTTCCTGACCTTGGGCTGTGACAAGCTGCCGGGCGGGCGCGGGCATGGCGAACCGCTGCGGCTGATGCTCGATCTTGATGAACAGGCACGGATTATTGATGTGTTTGCCCATGTCCCGGGCCGCAAGCGCCTGATGGCGTCGCGTCTGGGCTATGGCTTTGTCCTGCCCGAGGACGAAGCGGTCGCCAGCAAGCGGGCGGGCAAGCAGGTGCTCAATGTCGATGGCACCGAAGCCTTGCCGAGTGTCGTCATCGATGGCGACCATCTGGCGGTTTGGGGCGAGAACAATAAGTGCCTGATCTTCCCGGTGTCCGAACTGCCGGAAATGGCCAAGGGCAAGGGCGTCAAGCTCCAGAACTACAAGGATGGCGGGCTCAAGGACATGGCCGTCTTCGCCGCCGTAAAGGGCGCGGTCTGGTATGACACCCAAGGCCGACAGAAAGCGTGGGGCGACTGGAAAGACTATCTGGGGCGCCGGGCCAGTGTCGGGCGCAATGCGCCGCGTGGCCTGCGCAAGCTCAGACCTTAAGCCAAAAACAGCGTAGGCGGTGGGTCGGCTTCGGTCGGGGCCTCCGCCAGCTGCTCGAACGGCACCCAGCCGTCACCGCCTAGAAGCTCCAGAGGCTGAAACCGGGCCTTATAGTCCATCTTGACGCTGCCTCGCACCCAATAGCCGAGATAGACATAGGGGAACCCGGCACTGCGGGCCTGGTTGATGTGGTCGAGGATGATAAAGGTCCCCAGTGAGCGATCGCTCAGGGTCGGGTCATAGAAACTATAGACCATCGACAAACCGTCCCCGAGTACGTCCACCAGCACACAGGCGACGAGATCACCGGGGCCGTCATCGGACGGCGGGCGGCGATATTCGATCAGGTGCGTGCGCACCGTCGTGTCCTCGATCATGGCCACGAGATCGGCCCAGCCCATATCGCTCATGCCGCCATCGGGGTGCCGGGCCTTAAGATAACGCTGTAACAGGTCATAGTGCTCGCGCGTGGCTTCGGCCTCGACCAGATTGCGCTGAAGATCGGCATTCCTGGCAAGGACCCTGCGATGGGTGCGACCGGGGACAAACTCAGCGGCAATGATGCGGGCGGAGCGACAGGCCTGACAGGTGGCACAGGCCGGACGATAGGCAATGGTCTGGGACCGGCGAAATCCGGCATGGGTCAGGGCATCATTGACTTGGGCCGCTTCCGACAGGGGTAAATAGGTGAACAGCTTGCGTTCAACCCGGTCCGGTAAATAGGGGCAGGGGCCGGGAACGGTGAAATGGAACCGCAGTTTTCGTGTGATGAACGGCTGGCTCATATCGACCTGAAGGACCCGGGACTATAACGCCGGATCTTCAGGCAAAACCGGGGCCTCACGCAAGAGGACAATCGCGATCCGGCGGTTTCCGGCCAGGGTCGGATCGTTGGGATAAAGCGGCTCCTTGGCCGCCTTGCCGGACACCTGGGCGACCCGGTCGCTGTCGATGCCGCTGCTTTCGAGCAATTGCCGTGAGGCATCGGCGCGGGCCGCCGACAGGGGCCAGTCGGCCGAGCTGCCTGCGCCACTGTTTTCTGCGCTGGTGTGGCCGGTGATGCTGACCCGATTTGGCAGCTGGTTGATCACCCGGCCAATGGCGCGCAGCAAGGTGCGGGCCCGCTCATTGGGCTTGGCCGAGCCAGGGTCGAACATGGCCCGGCCTTCCTGGTCGATCAGCTGGATGCGCAGGCCTTCGGGGGTTTGATCGACGATGATATTTTTCGACAGTTCCGCCAGTTCCGGCATATCCTGCATCGCCTGGCGCAAGGACTGGGCGGCGCTGCGGAAGGCGGCGTCCTCGCGCTTTTGGATCTCTTCGCGCAGCGCCTCTTCGCTGGCCTGTTCCAGATCCGCTGCGGCCTTGCCGCCGTCCTGTTGCGGGCTTTCCTGAGACTGCTGCTCGACAAAGTTCATGCTGCCGGCCTGCATGGCGCCGTCTTCGCCAAGGGCGGTTCCGGCCAGGATCCCGCCCGAGCCACTGCGCGATTCGGACACGCTGGCCGGGGCAAAATAGTCGGCCACGCCTTGCTTTTGTTCCGGCGAGGTGGCGTTCACCAGCCACATCAGCAGGAAGAAGGCCATCATCGCGGTCACGAAGTCAGCATAGGCCACTTTCCAGGCGCCCCC